>NZ_RAWD01000185.1:0-19428 GCF_003612065.1 Corallococcus sp. CA047B | reverse complement strand
GCCTTCCAGCGAGACGCCGGGCAGCGTGGGCGGGGCTCCCTTCGCATCGCGGGTGGCGAGCGCGTCCATCATCGCGTCGCGGATGGGGCGGTAGCCCGTACAGCGGCAGATGTTGCCGCAGAGCTGATCCGCCACGGCCTCCGGCGAGCCCGCGTCCTTGCGACAGTAGGCCTCCACCATGGAGACGACGAAGCCCGGGGTGCAGAAGCCGCACTGCGACCCGTAGTGCTTCACCATCGCCTGCTGCACGGGGTGGGGCGCGTCGCGCTGGCCCACGCCCTCCACGGTGACGAGCTCGCGGCCGGCCACCATGGGCAGCAGCGCGATGCAGCTGTTGAAGGCGCGCAGGTTCTTCTGGCCCCGGGTGTCCCGGTCCACCATCGCCACGGTGCAGGCGCCGCAGTCTCCCTCGGCGCAGCCCTGCTTGGTGCCCGTCAGCCCGCGCGAGCGGAGGAAGTCCAGCAGCGTGGTGTTGGGCGACTCGGCGTCGACCCGGACGGTCTGGCCGTTGAGCCGGAACTCGAAGGGGGTGCTCATCCCTCGGAGGATAGCAGGGGCGCGGGCGATGGCTGAGTCCCCACCTCCGGAGCCAGTCCGTGGTGGAGCTGGAGCAGCCCCGCCGCGATGCTGACCGCCACCTCCTGCGGCGACTTTCCCCCAATGGGAAGCCCCATGGGGCACTGGACCCGGCCCACCTGCCGGGCGGGCAGGCCCTTCGCGTCCAGCCGCTGCCGGAAGCGGGCCCACTTCGTGTCGCTGCCGATGAGCCCGATGTAGCGGGCGGGCTTCTGGATGGCGAAGGCGATGATGTCCTGATCCACGTCGTGGCGGTGCGTCATCACCGCCACGTAGGTGCGCCGGTCATCCCAGGCCGCACTGGCCGCGAACTCGTCCCAGGGCTCCTCGTGACGGACCACGGAGGCCGGCACCTGCGGGGACTGGACCCACTCGGCGCGCTCGTCCACCAGGTGGACGCGGAAGGGGGTGCCTTCGAGGATGCGGCACAGGGCCTGGCCCACGTGGCCGGCGCCGAAGAGGTAGAGCTGCGGCCCGTGGTTGACGGGTTCGACGAAGACGTCCACGACCCCTCCACAACACTGGCCCAGCTTCGCACCCAGCGGATACCGGAACGTGCGCGCCTCACCCTTGTCCAGACACCCGCGCGCATCCTGGAGCACGAGCTGCTCCAGGTGTCCGCCGCCGATGGTGCCATGGAAGGTGCCATCCGCGCGCACGAGCAGCTTCGCGCCCGGGGACGCGGGCGTGCTGCCCTTGCACTCCGTCACCGTGACGACGGCGAACGGGGTGTTGGTGCGTGCCCACTCCGTGAGCTGGTGAACCCAGTTCCACATGCCGGCCGCAGCTTGCCATGGCGCCTCCCGGGACGCCCGGTTGTCCGCTGGGCAGAGGAGAAAGGAGGCGCTCCTTGCCGGGTGTGGGAGGCACACCACCTTTGCGCCAGACGATTTCACTTCACCGATTCCAAGGAGAAGACGTCATGGCCAATACCGACATCGACACGCTGAACTCCTTCCTGCGCGGTGAGCTGTCCGCCGTGGAGACCTACCGGCAGGCGAGCAAGCACATCAAGAGCCCCGTGGCCCTCACCGAGGTGGAGGCCTGTCTGAAGGACCATGAGGAACGGGTCGCCGCCATCAAGGAGCGCATCGCGAAGCTGGGGGGGCAGCCCGCCGAGAGTTCAGGCCTGTGGGGCACGTTCGCGAAGGCCGTCCAGGGCGGCGCGGATCTGCTGGGCGAGAAGATCGCCATCGACGCACTGGAGCAGGGCGAGGATCACGGCCTGGCGGACTACAACCGCGACATCGACAAGCTGCATGGCGCGGAGCGCACCTTCGCGCGCAGCACCCTGCTGCCGGCCCAGAAGCAGACCCATGGCAAGCTCAGCCATCTGAAGAAGAACCCGAACTTCCACTGAACGTGGCGGTTGCGTGGTGCCGGACATCGCGAGGCGCCCATCCCTGCTTCGAGGGTGGGCGCCTTGTGGTGCAGCGCACGTCCCTCCATCCAGTCCTGGAGGACGCAAGGCGGCGTGCGATACTCGGAAGGCCCCTGCTACCGGCATGGAAGACGGCAGGGGTCTGGAGAAGCGCATGGGGCGTGAGCACACGGGGCCAGGACCGCACGGGTCCGGCACCGACAGGGACGACGAGGGGACCACGTCCCCGCGCAGGCCCGATGTGCGCTCCGAATCCGGCCTCCCTTCCATTCCGTCTCCGACGCTCGCGGACACCAGCCACGCCGCGGGCGCCCTGAGCACCGGCATCGAAGTGCTCTTCACCACGTCGGAGCGCGCGCTCCAGTGGGCGTGGCTGGTGCTCCAGTTGGCCCGGGGCGTGGTGGATGCCACCCCGCGTGGCGACGCCTTCCTGCGCGAGGCCCGCGCGTGCGTGGTGGACTTCCTGGACCACATCCCGCCGCACGTGCGCCGCGGCGTGGAGGAGGTGCTCGTCTTCGGCAACCTCTGGCAGGCCGTGGTCGTGCGCCTGCGCCGCCGGGGCAGCTTTCCCCAGGGCGACGACGAGGCCTGGCGCCAGCTCACCGAGGACGTGGAGCTGCTCCAGCGGGCCGCGCAGGCCCGGCTGGGCACCGCCGCCGCGCTGGAGCAGGGGTTGCTCAAGGACCTGGGCCGCCTGCGGGCGCTGGGCCTGACCGTGGGCACCGACGCCACCGACCTGAGCACCGGCGTGGAGTCCTTCACGCGCTGCATCGGGGAGCTGATGGCCGTCGCCAGCGCGGTGCGCCGTGCGTGGGAGGCCGCCGCCGGGGAACTGGCGGAGTCCGCCGCGTGGCTGCGCGCGGGGGACCCCGCCTTCAGCTCCTGGCTCGCGGATCACCTGGTCGACTCCGGGCCCGCCTGGGAGCGGACCCAGGCAACGGCGCGCTGGCTGCGCGACGTGGGCGCCCTCGCGGGACAGCCCTGAGGCCCCAGTGCCCTACGGCTCCACGAGGATGCGGTGGCGGTGCAGCTCCAGCAGGATGTCCGGATCCAGGTCCGCCTGCCGGTGGTCGCGCAGGTGCTGGCGCACGGCCTCCACGGGCTTCTGGCCGGTGAACTCCACCAGCAGCGAGTAGGCCTCGCCCGGGAGCGCCACCGCGTCGAACTCGCTGTAGGAGCCCAGCGCGACGCTGCCGTCGGACAGCCACTTCACCGTCGCATCCGGGTTGAAGCGCAGCACGCGCGGCAGGGTGGGGGCGGTGGCCTGCGTGTGCAGCTTCTCCAGCACCTTCAATTCGATGGTGCCATCCAGGCCCAGCATCCGCTCCAGGCCGTCCGCGGGCACGGCGCGCACCACGTCGTAGCAGGCCCGGTAGAAGTCATGCTCCATGCCCACGTACCCCTTCCAGAGGGCCGCGTACACCTTGGGCAGGGGAGGGGCGTCGTCCAGGTCCTCCACGGTGAGCGGGACGGTGGCCACCTCCGCCTTGTCGCGCCCGTCCATCAGGAACTCCGGCATCAACTGGAGCAGGGCGTGGCGGGAGAGCTGGAACTCCGCCAGCGTCAGGTACGTCTTCAGCGACATCCAGAAGCGCCGGCCGTCCGCGCCCGCCACGTACTTGCAGAAGAACGTGGAGCACACCGACTCGCGGTACGCCCAGATGGTGCAGCCGCCGGAGTCCAGCGCGTAGTACGGGCAGCGCATGTTCGCGGACCGGCCGAAGAACTGGTGCGCGTTCTTGTACAGGTGGTTGAACTTCGCGGGCGCCTTCACCCACTGGGGGCTCACGCCGATGCGGCTGTCGATCTTCTGCTCGATGCGCCGGCGCCCCTCCGCCATCTCCTTCGAGTCATCCGACAGCAGGGCGCCAATCAGGTAGTTGGGCAGGCGCGGGTAGTACGTGCAGCACTTGGTGTCCGGCCGGAACAGGTGTTCGACGCCGTCCACGGACTCCACGGCGGCCTGCGCGGAGCCGCGGCTCATGGCGCACTTCGAGCACGTGGCCTTCGTCTCCGTGGGCGCCTCCTTCTGGAAGAAGGACGGGAGCAGCTCCCGGTACAGGGCGGGCAGGGTCGAAAGGATGGAGGACATGGAATCGCGGTGTCAGGAGGCCCGGGCGGCCCATTCCAGATGGTAGGTGACGGCGTCGGGGGAGTGGCGGGTGCGGTGCAGGGTGAGGCCCTGCACGCCGATGCGCAACAGTCCTTCTTCCAGCACCCCTTCCGCGAAGCCTTCCATGAGGTCCGGCTCGTTGAGCCAGAGGTCCACCTGGGTGGCGCCCAGCACGGTGAGCCGGGTCTCCGTGAAGTTGTTGCCGCTGCGGAAGTTGTGCTGCATGCGCTCCAGCGAGCGCATGGGCCCCACCACCTTCGCGAGCGTGAGCACCGCGCCGCCCATCAGCGTCTGGGCATAGCCCTCGATCATCCGCCTGCCCAGCAGGCGCCGCGCGACGTCCAGGGGCTCGGCCGGATGCAGCGTGCGGCCCACATCGTCCAGGCACTCCACCCACGTGGCCAGCGGATACGCGGCGAGCAGCGGGGCCTGTGGATCCAGACCGCGCGCGCGCAGCCGGGCCATCAACGCGGGGGGCAGGTGGGGCAGCAGGGTCTTGCGGTACAGGCTGTCCACGGTGTTGCCGAAGATGACGCGCTCGTCCCGCATGGCCTCGTGCCTTCCAGGGACCCATGGGGTCCTGGACGGCATTCTTCGCCCAGGGGACGGGCGCAGGCCAGTTCCGTTGCTACTTCGTCAGCGTTCACCAATCGGCAAGCAGGGCCCTCATGGCCACTCAGGCTTCCTCGTCGGGAAGGAGCGTCCGGAGCAATTCGTCGTCAGGTCCGAGCGGGCGCCAACCGGGCGGGGGCGGAGTCGTGCGGAGTGCTGCCCTGGCCAACCTGACCCGCTCCTTATGGGTTTCTGGCGTGTACGCGGACCACTGGCTGAGCACCAGGGCAACCTCCATCCTGGCGTCGTCATCCAGAACGGCCGGCCAGCCATTGGGAAGGCATGCATACAGTTCGCGTACGAACTGACCGCGCACCAATCGCGTGAGCTGTTGGCTGCGCTCCGCCTCGGCCACCAGCCCACTGAATACCTGCACCCCGGCGATATCGTCTTGTCCAAGCTCCTCGGCCAGCGCCACCAACGAGGCGGTAGGGCGTGCCTCGGCAAAGGCGGTCAGCGAGTCGTAGCCGCGCTCACGGAAGCGCTCATCCAGGCGGGCCTTCCAGTTCCCCTGCCACGAACGTCCGTCGGTCATCGGCTTCTCCCTTTGGTGAACTTCATCGGGATGTCGTAGCGCTTCATGTTCTCTGCGACGATCCTCAGGATCGTATTCCGCGTCAACGTCCGGCCAGCTTCGGCCTCGGCATCGCGCAGTACCTCCATGATCAGCCGGTTCCACTCACCGGGCCAGGTGCGCCCCAGGCGCCAGTTGCCGCCGCCATGAATCGCCTCATGGTGCGCCTGCTCCAGCCTCACGCAGAACTGGTCGATGTCCATGTCGCTCGTGAAGCCGCGCTTCTCGAACCACTCGCGGTGCTCTCGCGGCAGGACGTGGTGCTTGGGCGCATTGGACATTCCTGCCCCAACTCTGTCCGTCACCTGCATGCCGCGCACTTCGGGGCTGTCCCCCAGCGCGTCGCGCACGCCCTTGGGCAGGTCCTGACTCGCTTGGGCCATCAGGACCTGTCCGCCATGGATGCGGACGGCCGCGCTGACGGCGGGGACGGAGATGACGCCCGCCTGCACGAGCCTTCGCATCATCTCCACCCACTCCGCGGAGACAACGATCCGTGAGCCCACCATGACTCCACCCGAACCCATCACGAGGCCCACGCCGAGCGTGGCGGGTGTCGAGGGAGGCCGCCGCGGCAGCGACATCTTCAGCGTGGAAATCAAGGTGAGCATCTCCACCGCCTGCATCGCCGCGATGACCTGCCCACCGAGCTTCATCGTGGAGCGCGTGTCTCGATGGAGCGCGTCGAACTCATGGGTCAGCTTCCCCATCAGCTCCGGCATCGCGGTCGCCGCCGCCTCGACCCGCTCCGGGTCCAATGATGCAAGGTCCGTCAGCGTGGGCTGCATGAGTCCCTGCACTCGATGGAGGTCGGTGAACAGCTTCTCGACGCTGCACATCGGGCAGTGTCGGAGCACGGCGTCCGCGAGGTGGAGGAAGTCAACCCAGGTGGCCAGCAACAGGGTTCCGAACAGGGCCGCCTGGAGCCGGGGCCCCGTCATTCGCAGCAGGCCCAGTTCCATGTCCGAGTCGCCGACGTCCGAGGCCGCATCCGTCAGCGCGGTGGCGCTCCCGAGCGCACCCCGAAGCCACGTCACCTGGTGGGAGCCCTGGTCGAGATAGCGCGTGAAGACGCCATTGAGGCCCCATCCCCCGAGGGCTGGAGGACGGGCCGCGAGCTTGGAGAACGAGGCTTCGACGCTGGCCATGGAACCCTTCACCTCGTCCATGGCTTCGAGGACTGCTTGACGTGTCAGTGCGGGGCTCCGCTCTCCATCCGCCACGCTGCCGGGCCCCGCGCCCGTCGCGTCCTCACGTCCCCCCTGGCGACGCAACAGCCGTTGGGACACCTGGGGCCCGGAGATGGAGGACGGAGGAGAGCCCCGGGCGCGCGGGTGCCCATCGCTCGGAGCCTCTCCCCGTGCGGGCCCAGCATCCACACCCGGTGCGTAGCTCAAGCTCCGGCCACGCCCAGGTGCCTGCGACACAGAGGCACATCCGGTGGCCAGCAGCACCACGGCCAGGAGCAGGGCGTCAGCGCGCAGGGTCCATCCCCAGGCCACCGAGGCGAAAGCCCCCGGCAGCGTCAGCGGTCTTGAACAGTGGGTGATCCGGAGCACACCCGTTCCCGTTGCCCCCGCCTCCACCGCCCGTGGGCGCGGTGGAGGCGGGCGCTACGGATGCGTCAGTAGTGCACGGACAGGGACACGCCGCTGTAGGCCGAGAAGGCGCTCAGCAGGATCCACTGCCGGCCGGCGGTCGTCTGCGCGCCCAGGTTGCACGTCTCGTTGTTGCCGTTCAGGTAGGGCCGGCAACCGTAGGTGGTCGCCGTGGGCGCGTTCCCGAAGCGGGTGTAGAGGTCCACGTCCCCGGTGCCCCCGGAGATGCTCACGGAGGAGGCGGTGTTCGCGGGCACATCGAAGCAGTAGTACTGCTTCGAGCCCACCGCGCCGGAGAGGCTGGAGACCGTGGTGTTGTTCGGCAGCACCGTGCACGGCGGCGGAGGCGGATCGATGCCCACGCCCACCGCGGTCCACGCCGCTTCCACCGCGTTCTGGACGACGGTGTTGTAGCCGAGGATCTGCGCGGCCTGCTTCGTCATCGTCTTGGCCTGCGCCAGGTTGGTGCTGGAGAGGAAGAGGTTGGCGTTGGCGTAATAGAAGATGTGCGCCGCGGCCTCCACGCCAATGGCCGGCACGTTCACCGTCGACTTGCCCCGGGGGTGCACGCCGCCCGTGGACAGGAGCTTGAACGCGAGGTTCGGAATGCCCGAGCCGTAGTGCACGGACGTGCCGGAGGTGAGCTGCGGGTAGTAGTCCAGCGACGCGCCATCCAGCGCCGGGTCGTTCATGTAGCGCAGGGCGTCCCCGGGCGTGTTCGGCGTCACGACCAGCTCCCCGATGTGCCAGATGTTCGTCGCCGTGCTCCAGGTGCCAGACGCCCAGCTTCCACACGTCGCGGCGAAGATGTCCGACAGCGACTCGCTGAGCGCGCCGGACTCACCCGAATAGATGAGGTTGGAGGAGGCGCTCGTCACCGCGTGGGTGAACTCGTGCACGACGACGTCCGGATCCGTGCAGGGCGACCCCGACGTGACGCCGTCGCCGTCACTGCACACCATCGTGGTGCCGTTCCAATAGGCGTTCGGGTACTGCGCGCTGGCGTGCACGTTCGCCTTCAACTGGGCGCCCGCGCCGTTGTAGGAATCCTGGGCGAAGTTCTGCTGGAAGCAGTCGTAGAAGAAGCCCAGGTTGTCGTACGTCGTGTCGAGGACGGCGTCCCCGGTCGGAAGCTGCCCCTCCTGCCGGCACCAGCCATTCGTCGGGCCCCCCACCGAGCACACCCGGCGGTTGAGCGCGGTGTGGATCTCCGACGTCCGCAGCACCTCCGCGCCGTCCGCCGCGCCGATGAAGACGTGGTCGCGCACGGGCAGTCCGTCCGGGGCCTCGCCAGTCACCACCACCTCGAAGGCGCGCACCAGGGCCGCGTCCGGCGTCGGGCGCACGAACACCTCCCGGGGCGCTTCGGCGCTCTGGCCTCCGGACGTCGCCGCCAGGGCCGCCTCCCGCGCCCGCTCCGGAAAGATGCGCGCCGCCTCCGGCGTCCCTTCACCATCGCGCGCGGTGCTGTTCACCAGGTACACCCGGCCCGCCTCGTCCAGGTGCACGAGCAGCTCCTCGCCCACCACCGGCAGTCCCGACTTCACCTGCGCGTAGCGCACGTGGGTGTGGCCCAGCTCGTCGCGGCGGATGCTCACGGGCGTCACGTCCTTCGCCTTCAAGCGGAAGGCGGGCAGCACCCGGGCCAGCGTGGGCTCCAGCAGCGCATGCGCCTGCCAGGCCGAGGCCCCGGAGATGGGACGGCCCGTGGCCCCCAGCGCGCCCTTGAGGAGCGAGGGGATGCCATCCGTGTGCATGTCCAGCACCTGCGCGCCGGGCAGCGCGGCCAGCGCCGCCTTCACGTCCCGGAGGCCGGCGCCGTCGGTGATTTCGGAAGGCGGAAGCGCGGGCGCCTCCGCGTCCGGCCCTCCCGCACCACAGGCGGACAACGTGAACGTCAGGCCGGCCAGGAGCCAGCGGGTGTTGCGCGTCATGGACCTACCCCCACTTGGTGACGAGGCATTGCTTTAAGACCTTCCAAGGAAACCATGGAGCGCTGACTGTCAGTAGGGTTCTTGGAAGACATGGAGTCCGTGGACGGATCACCCGAGCCCACGTCGGCGGCGGTGCACCCACCTGGACGGGGGGCAGCCATCCAGACGCGAACTCCAGGCGTTGTGACGCGGGGCGCGATGATAAGGACGGCCCCGCTGTTACCTCCCGTCACCCGTTCGCAAGGTCCTTCATGCTCACGCTGCGCGGGGCTCCGGCCCTCTCCGAATTCCGGCTCGCCAAGCTGCTCGTCCGTTGTCGCGAGCGGGTGCCCACGGTGGCCACCGTCTATTCGGAGTACGTGCACTTCGCGGACACGTCCGCGCCGCTGACGGACGCGAACGCCGAGCGGCTGGGGCGTCTGTTGGAGTACGGCCCCCGGGCGGCGAAGCGCGAGCGCACCGGCACGCTGCTGCTGGTGGTGCCGCGTCCGGGCACGGTGTCGCCCTGGTCCACGAAGGCGACGGACATCGCGCACCACTGTGGCCTGGCGCAGGTGCGCCGCATGGAGCGCGGCATCGCGTTCTTCCTCACCGGCCCGGGAGGCCGCGAGCTGGACGTGCAGGAGGCCGCGGGCGTGGAGGCGGTGCTCCACGACCGGATGACGCAGGCGGTGCTGCCCCGGTTGGAAGACGCGGCGGTGCTCTTCCAGACGCACGCGCCCCGGCCGCTCACGCGCGTGGACGTGCTGGGCGGAGGACGGGCCGCGCTGGTGCTGGCCAACGGCGAGCTGGGCCTGGCGCTGGCGGAGGATGAAATCGACTACCTGGTGGAGCGCTTCACGGAGCTGAAGCGCAACCCCACCGACGTCGAGCTGATGATGTTCGCGCAGGCCAACAGCGAGCACTGCCGCCATAAAATCTTCAACGCGTCGTGGACGCTGGATGGCAAGCCGCGCGAGCGCTCGCTCTTCCAGGCCATCAAGAACACCTTCGCCGCCAGCCCCGGCGGCGTGCTGTCCGCGTACAAGGACAACTCCGCCGTCATCGAGGGCTTCGAGGTGGAGCGCTTCTTCCCGCAGGGAGAGGCGCGCGAGTGGGGCGCCGTGCGCGAGCCGGCCCACATCATGATGAAGGTGGAGACGCACAACCATCCCACCGCCATCTCCCCGTACCCGGGCGCGGCCACGGGAGCGGGCGGAGAGATTCGCGACGAGGGCGCCACCGGACGCGGCGCGAAGCCCAAGGCGGGCCTCACGGGCTTCTCCGTCAGCCACCTGCGCATCCCGGGCTACACGCAGCCGTGGGAGGTGCCGTACGGCAAGCCGGACCGCATCGTGTCCGCGCTGGACATCATGCTGGACGGCCCGCTGGGCGGCGCGGCGTTCAACAACGAGTTCGGCCGGCCCAACCTGTGCGGCTACTTCCGCAGCTTCGAGCAGCAGATTCCCACCGCCACCGGCGTGGAGGTGCGCGGCTACCACAAGCCCATCATGCTGGCGGGCGGGATGGGCAACATCCGCGCGGGCCACGTGAAGAAGGAGCTGCTGCGCGCGGGCGACAAGCTCATCGTGCTGGGCGGCCCGGCGATGCTGATTGGCCTGGGCGGCGGCGCGGCGTCCTCCATGGCGCAGGGCGCGAGCGCGGCGGACCTGGACTTCGCCTCCGTGCAGCGTGACAACGCGGAGATGGAGCGCAGGTGTCAGGAGGTCATCGACCAGTGCTGGATGCTGGGCGATGCGAACCCCGTGCGCTCCATCCACGACGTGGGCGCGGGCGGCCTGTCCAACGCGCTGCCGGAGCTGGCGCACGACAACGGCCTGGGTGGCCGGTTGGAGCTGCGCGAGGTGCCCAACGACGAGCCGGGCATGTCCCCGGTGGAGATCTGGTGCAACGAGGCGCAGGAGCGCTACGTGTTGGGCGTGGCGCCGGAGGACCTGCCGCGCTTCGCCGCCCTGTGCGAGCGCGAGCGCGCCCCCTTCGCCGTGCTGGGCGAGGCCACGCAGGAAGAGGTCCTTACGCTCTCCGACCGACAGTTGGGGGACACGCCCATCGCGCTGCCCATGGACGTGCTCTTCGGCAAGGCGCCGCGGATGCACCGCGAGGGCGTGTCGCGGCCCCTGACGCACGCGCCGCTGGATGTCCCCCGGGACTACAAGGCGCTGGCGCACGCGGTGCTGTCGCACCCGACGGTGGCGGACAAGTCGTTCCTCATCACCATTGGCGACCGCACCGTGTCCGGCCTCACCGCGCGCGACCAGATGGTGGGCCCCTGGCAGGTGCCGGTGGCGGACTGCGCGGTGACGCTGTCCTCCATCCTGTCCACCACGGGCGAGGCCATGGCGCTGGGCGAGCGCACGCCGCTGGCCCTCATCGACGCGGCGGCCTCCGCGCGCATGGCGGTGGGTGAGGCGCTGACGAACCTGGCGGCGGCGCGCATCGACAAGCTGTCGGACGTGAAGCTGTCCGCGAACTGGATGGCGGCGGCGGGCAGCCCCGGCGAGGACGCGAACCTCTACGCGGCGGTGCACGCGGTGGGCATGGAGCTGTGCCCCGCGCTGGGCATCGCCATCCCCGTGGGCAAGGACTCCATGTCCATGCGCACGCAGTGGCAGGAGGACGGCGCGAAGAAGGCGGTGACGTCGCCCTTGTCGCTCGTCATCACCGCGTTCGCCCCGGTGCTGGACGCGCGCCGTGCGCTAACGCCGCAACTGGTGGACGTGGGCGCGGACACGCGGCTGCTCCTGGTGGACGTGGCGGCGGGCCGGCAGCGCCTGGGCGCCTCCGTGCTGGCGCAGGTCCACCAGCAGGTGGGCCCGGAGTCCCCCGACGTGGACAGCCCGGCCCGGCTCAAGGGCTTCTTCGCCGGCATGCAGGAGCTCCAGGCGGCGGGCGTGCTGCTCGCCTACCACGACCGCTCCGACGGCGGCCTCTTCGCCACGCTGGCGGAGATGGCCTTCGCGGGCCACTGCGGTCTGGACGTGGACGTGACGCCGCTGGGCAACGACCCCCTGGCGGCCCTCTTCAACGAGGAACTGGGCGCGGTGGTGCAGGTGCGCTCGGCCGACGTGGCGCGGGTGGTGGACGTCTTCGCGAAGCACGGCCTGGGCGGCCACGTGCACGCGCTGGGTGCTCCGACGGAAGCGCAGGTGGTGCGGGTGCGCGGCGGTGGTTCCGAGCTGCTCGCGGAAGACACCGTGGCGCTCAAGCGCACGTGGTCGCGCGTCAGCTACGAGATGCAGAAGCTGCGCGACAACCCCACCTGCGCGGAGGAGGAGTACGCGGCGAAGTGCGACGCGAGCGACCCCGGCCTGTCGCCGGTGCTCACGTTCGATCCGACGGTGGACGTGGCGGCGCCGTTCATCGCGAAGGGCGCCCGGCCCCGCGTGGCCGTCCTGCGCGAGCAGGGCGTCAACAGCCAGCAGGAGATGGCGGCGGCGTTCACCCGCGCGGGCTTCACGGCGGTGGACGTGCACATGAGCGACCTGCTCGCGGGCCGCGTGTCGCTGAAGGATTTCCAGGGCGTGCTGGCGTGCGGCGGCTTCAGCTACGGCGACGTGCTGGGCGCGGGCGGCGGCTGGGCGAAGTCCATCCTCTTCAACCCGCGCACGCGCGACGCCTTCTCCCAGTTCTTCGCGCGGCCGGACAGCTTCGGCCTGGGCGTGTGCAACGGCTGCCAGATGTTCGCGCAGCTGCGAGACCTCATCCCCGGCGCGGACGCGTGGCCGCGCTTCGTGCGCAACGCGTCCGAGCAGTTCGAGGCCCGCCTGGGCACGGTGCAGGTGGCCCCGTCTCCGTCGCTCTTCTACAAGGGCATGGAGGGCAGCCGGATGCTCATCGTCGTGTCGCACGGCGAAGGGCGCGCGGAGTTCCCCAACGCCGAAGAGGCCGCGCGCGTGGATGGCTCCGGGCTGGTGACGACGCGCTGGGTGGACAACCGGGGGCAGGTGGCGGCGAAGTACCCGGCCAACCCCAACGGCTCGCCGCACGGCATCGCGGGGCTCACCACGAAGGACGGGCGCTTCACCATCACCATGCCCCACCCGGAGCGCGTGCACCGCACCGTGCAGCACTCCTGGGCCCCGACGACGTGGGGCGAGGATGGCCCCTGGATGCGCATGTTCCGCAACGCCCGCGTCACCCTGGGGTGATGCGGGGCAGTGGGGCCTTCTTCGCTACTTGAGGAAGGCGCCCTTCACCGCATCCAGCAGCGGGTTGGCGCCGGTTGCGGGGTCGATGCATCCCTGGTTGAGGGTCCAGATGATGGCGCCGCCATAGCCTTCCTGTTTCACGAAGGCGCCCTTGGCGGCGATGGCCTGCGGACTGTCGTAGGAGATCCACGTCACGGTCCCGTCCTCCACCAGTTGATCCGGTGCGAACGTCACGTAGCTGGCCTGGGCCTTCTCATCCCACTGGTACTTCCCCTGCTTCGAGTAGCGGAGGATCTTCTTGTACGTGAACGAGTTGTCCCCGCCGACGTAGTCGGACCAGTTCGTGAACGGCTGGTAGGGGCCGGTGATGTGGCGCCACGCGAGGCCGTAGAAGGGGATGCCCAGGCCCAGCTTCGCCTTGGGGATGCCCGCCTTCACCCACAGCTCCAGGCTGGACGCGATGGACGTGGGGTGCAGCCCCTGCTCACCGCGCAGCGCGGACGTGTGCCAGGACTTCCAGCCGTCCCACGCGCCGATCATCTCGTAGGACATGAGGTTGAGCTGGTCGAAGTAGGCCGCCAACTGCACGAACCACGGGTCGGCGTCGTTGGGGAAGTTGGTGTTGATCCAATGCAGGGGGAAGGTGAGGAGCATCTTCGGACGCGCCTCACGCAGGGCCTTCGCCAGGGCCAGCAGTTGGGGACGGTCCTCGGGCTTCACCGGCTCCCAGTCCAGGTCCAGCCCGTCGTAGCCGAAGTCGTCCATCGCCTTGAGCAGCTCACGGACGAACTTCGCCCGGTTCGCGTCGGAGGCCGCGCCCACCCAGCCGTCGTGTTCGCCGGAGCCGCCCACCATGATGATCGCCTTGCGACCGGCCGCATGGGCGCGCTTGGACAGGATGCGCGCGATCTCCGGACCCCGGTCGTTGTCGAACTTGGTGCTGAGCGTGCCGTCCGGCTTCGGGGTGACTCGGCCCACGAGGATGTGCGTGAGCGCGCTGAAGTCCACCTTCTCCGGCGGGTAGTCGTCCGCGTTCCAGCCCGTGTAGTAACCGGACACCCACTTGCCCTGGCCCGGAGGTGTCGGAGGGCTCACGACCACGGTGGCCACGGCCTGCTGCTGCGGGTCCGCCTTGCTGCGAGCCATCACGCGGTAGACGCCCGGCTTCTTCGGCGCCGTGTAGAGGCCGGTGGCACTGAGGGCTCCACCGTCCCGGCCGGGATCCACGCTCCAGGCCACCTCCGTGTTCGGGCTGTTCGCCACGGTGGCGACGAAGGCGTGCGTGGCACCCGGGGACAGGAAGACGTCCGGCGTGTTGAGGGTGACGCTCACGCCCGCCTTGAGTGACGGCGCGCCCGAGTGCTCCACGCCGAGGTCGTCGAAGAAGAGCGGGGGCAGGGTGCCGCCGCTGTCTTCCTGGAGCCAGAGCCCGGTGATGTTCGTCCGCCCCTCGGGCACCAGCTTCGACAGGGGCACGCGGCAGGAGGTCCAGCGTCCGGCGGGGATGGTGCCGCCGTCACACGTGGGGCCCAGCGGCACGCCCACGGGCTGCTCCGTGCCGATGACGACGCGCACGCGCACCGCCGCGTTCCCACCCGTCTTGCCCCCGTGCGCGCGCAGCACCAGCGTGTCTCCGGGCTCCACGCGCAGGCCTTCGTGGCCGAAGTACAGCGCCTCCCATGCTCCCAGCGTCACGGAGATGGCGCGGGCGCCCGCGGCGACAGGTGTGGTGGCGCCGAGCGAATGCGTCCCCGCCCAGGTCAGGTCCTGCCAGGGCGCGACCAACTGGTCCTGATAGATCCACGTCGTCGGGCGGGGCGGGGGGCCCGCGTCCCCGGGCACCTTGGGCCGTGGCGGGGCGCCCAGGCTGACACCGGCCATGAGCAGCATGGTGCTCAGCGCCGCGCGCAATGCCGTCGGATTTCGTCGCATGGTGCTCCACCCTCGCACAGCGGGGACCGATCCGTGCCAGGACGGCGCGCTCTGGGGGCCTGAGCCTCGCACACGCGGGCGGGCGCGCGTCCCGGGCAGGGCGGACGAAACGGCTGCGCCCGGAACGCGGGATGCGTTCCGGGCGCGGCACCCGGCAAGAAAGTCCTACGCCCGGACCAGCTCGATGGGGCTGCCTTCGGGCACATGCTTCATGGCCACTGAGTTCATGCAGTAGCGCAGGCCGGTGGGCGGCGGGCCGTCCGGGAAGACGTGGCCCAGGTGTCCGTCGCAGCGGGCGCAGCGCACCTCGGTGCGCACCATGCCGTGGGACACGTCCTTGATCTCCGTGAGCGAGTCCTTGGACAGGGCCTGGGTGAAGGACGGCCATCCGGTGCCGGACTCGAACTTCGTCCCAGACTGGAACAGCGGGTTGTTGCACCCGGCGCACACGTAGGTGCCGGGCGTCTTCGTGCCCAGGAAACAGCCCGTCCCCGGGTACTCCGTACCGTGCCGGCGCAGCACGTCGAACTCCTCGGGGGTGAGGCGCTTGCGCCACTCTTCGTTGGAAAGATTGAGCTTGTCCGTCATGGGTCCTCCTCCACGGTTCCGGGCACCTGCCCGAGCACGACCTTGGATGCTCCAGCGTGATTCCCGTCGCACCGTATACCAGGGAGGCAGGCGGGGGACTGTCACCCCGGAGACCCCCGGCACGGGCATGCGGGCCCGAGGACAGGGCCACGAAGAACGGGTGGCGCGGGTTGTACCTCCACATGGGGATGCGCCCGCCCCAAGGAGGTTGCCGATGCGGATTTCGGAACTGATGCACAAGGACGTGGAGACCATCGAAGCCGACGAGTGTCTGCGCACCGCCGCCGAGCGCATGCGCACCCACTACATCGGCGCGCTGCCCGTCACGGAGAACGGCCAGCTCGTGGGCATGCTGACCGACCGGGACATCGCCGTGCGCTCCACCGCCCTGGGCAAGGACCCCAACCACACCTCCGTGCGGGAGACCATGACCGCCACCGTCATCACCTGCTCCGCGGACGACTCGCTGGACGCGGGCGAGCGCCTGATGGAGGAGAAGAGCGTGCGCCGGCTCGTCGTCGTGGACGAGGACCGCCACGCGGTGGGCATCCTCAGCATGGACGACGTGGCCACCGTGCCTGGCAAGCTGATCCGCCCCGGTGAACTGCTGGAGCACCTGAGCATCTACTCGTGAGCCGCTGACACCCGCGGGCCCGGCATCCCCGACGGAAGTGGGGACACCGGGCCCTCGAAGCCACTGACTTCAGCCCGCTACGGCCGGCTGGCACGCGGCGGACAACCACGACACGGCGTCATCCCAGGACAGGTCGCGCTGGGCACCGTCGCGCTGGCGCAGGCGGACGTTGTTCGCCTCCACCTCCCGGCCCCCGACGACCGCGAGGAACGGCACGCCGTCCTCGTGCGAGCCGAGCACCTTGCGCGACAGCGATTCGTCGCGCACGTCCGCCCGGGCCCGGCAGCCCACCTGTCTCAACCGCGCCGCCAACCGTTCCGCGTACGCGGCGGCCCCCGCGCCCACGGAGGCCACCACCACCTGTTCGGGCGCCAGCCACGCGGGCAGCGCGCCCCCGTGGTGCTCCAACAGGATGCCGATGAACCGCTCCAGGCTGCCGAACAGCGCGCGGTGAAGCATCACCGGGCGCACGCGTGCCCCAGCCGCGTCGACGTAGTGCAGGTCGAAGCGCTCCGGCAGCACCAGGTCCAGTTGGATCGTGCCGCACTGCCACGCGCGGCCCAGCCGGTCCTGGAGCACGAACTCCAGCTTGGGCCCGTAGAAGGCGCCCTGGCCCGGCTGCTCCGCGAACTGGAGCCCCGCCTGTCGCGCGGCCGACTGGAGCCACGCCTCCGCCTGATCCCACACCGCGTCGCTGCCGGCGCGCATCGCCGGGCGCCCGGAGAAGGCCACCTGCACGTCGTCGAAGCCGAAGCCCGCGTAGAACGCCTTGAGCGACTTCACGTAGCGCACCACCTCCGCCTCCACCTGCTCCGGAGCGCAGAAGATGTGGCCGTCGTCCTGCGTGAACTGGCGCAGGCGGAACAGGCCATGCAGCGCGCCGCTGGGCTCGCTGCGGTGCACCAGCCCGAACTCCCCCAGCCGCAGGGGCAGGTCGCGGTGGCTGGGCGCCATGCGCTGCACGAGCTGGATGTGGCCCGGGCAGCTCACCGGCTTGAGCGCCAGGTGCCGGTCACCCTCGGGCATGCAGAACATGTTCTCGCGGAAGTTCTCCCAGTGGCCGCTCTGCTCCCAGAGGGGTTGGGAGCACAGTTGCGGCGTACGGACTTCCTGGTAGCCCTCGTCGCGCATGCGGTCGCGAACGTGGTCCTCCAACAGGCGGTACAGCATCAGTCCGCGCGGGTGCCAGAACACCATGCCCGGGGCCTCTTCCTGCAGGTGGAAGAGGTCCAGGCGCTGGCCCAGCGCGCGGTGGTCATGTTCGTCGAGCATCGTCGTGTCTCCGTGTGTCGGTCGGTTGAAGAGCCGGGGCCGGACACGGGGCGTGAGTGCTTGCACGGTCGCCCCGGCCGGTACTCGGCGGGGCGGGAAACCGTGCGCTCGTCAGACCACCGACACGCGCACCGATACCCGTCCCGCCGAGGCGGTAGTGGTCGTGGTCGCGGTGGTGGTGATGAAGAGGCTCACGGGACAAGAAGTGCTCCCGGACGCACGGAAAGTCAAGCCGTGCGCCGGGACGACAGGGGCCGTCAGTTCAACAGCGCGAGCAGGCCGAACAGGCCGACGAACAGGTAGAAGAGCGACTCGCCGGCGATGAGGCCACCGCCCACCAGGGACATGGTGCTCATGTCCTCCGGAAGCACTGCCTCTCCCGGCGCGGGCTCGCGGCTGAAGCGCTTGGAGAAGGTGTTGAACAGCGACGTGAGCACGCCGCCGACGCCAAACCACAGGGTGGCCGGCAGCGCGATGAAGCCACCGAACGCAGCCGCGTAGGGGCTCGGCAGCACCACCGAGTCCATCACGTAGCCGACCGCGAAGCCCTGACGCGAACCCTGCACGAAGCGCAGGTACGCGGGATGACGGCGGATGATCTTGCGCAGGACCTCCATCGTGAAGCCGATGCCCAGGCCGATGAGCAGCGCCTTCACCTTGTGGTCCGACAGCGCGCCCAGGTCGCGGATGGCGCCCACGAACTTGTACGTCATCGCGCTTCCCCACTGGCCCACCTGCGTGTCGGGGTGGTCCAGCTGGTTGACGGACAGCACCGGGTAGGCGCCCATGAACACGCGCGCCAGGCCCACGCACAGCACCGCGCCCATGAAGATGCCCAGCACCTGGTAGCGGAACTGCACCACGCGGTTGGTGCCCAGGCGCCAGCCGGTGGAGCGGTCCTGCTGCATGTCGCAGCCCACCGACGTGGAGATGAGCAGGATGGAGGACGCCATCAGGCCCACCAGCGGATCCTTCAGGCCCAGCAGCGACATGAGCAGCACCGACATCACGAAGGCGCTGGAGATGGGGTTGTTGTCGCTGATGCCGTAGGCGATGCCGTTGATGAGCACGAACAAGAGCGACAGCGCGAGCCCGAAGATGATGAAGCCCGCGGGCTGGTGCAGCACCTGCGTGGCGACGATGACCACCGCCACGCCCCAGCCCACCACCCAGGCGATGAGCCGGGGCACGTTGACCTTCTTCCAGGCGGGCTCGGCGTCCACCGGCTCCTGCGCGCGGCCACGGATGCGCGCCACCGCCTGCACCGCGAGCAGCGACAGGTCCACCAGCGCCGCGCCGCAGATCATCGCCAGCGAGATGAGGAAGCCGATCTTCCGGTACGGATCATTGGGCCCCAGCCACCCGATGCCCTGCAGGAACGGCGTGATGGCGTAGCCCAGCAGGCCCATGCACATCGCGGGAACGGTGATGCGGCTGCCCACCACCATGCCGGCGCCCACCGTGGAGCTGCTCACGCTCAGCGCCGCGACGGCCGCGACCTTCTCCGTCAGCCACGCGGCCAGGATGCCCAGGCCGGTGCCGCCGCCCAGCTTCGCGATGGACGCCTTGAGCAGGCGCTTGTCGGTGAGCGCGCGCAGGATGTTCGCCACCGCGTAGCCCGACGGGTAGTCCAGTTGGAGCCGGTCCACGAGCAGCGGCGTGTAGAGCATGCCCACGCCCACGCCGAACATGCCCACGCACCCGACGAAGAGCATCAACTGCCACGCGGGCGGCTGAGGCATGCCCAGCCACACCATGGCTTGGATCAACACGGACATGGCGCACAGCGAGGCCACCGACGCGGCCATCGTCTGCATGTAGTTGGCGCCGTGCTTGCCCTCCGCGCCGTAGCCGTAGGTGACGACGCTGCCGAGGATGCCGGAGAGCACCTGGCTTGCGACGAAGAAGCCCAGGCTGAAGTTCATGTACGACGCGGCCACGCCGCCCAGCGGGCCCAGGATGAGGATGGCCACCGTGGCGAGCAGCAGGTGGTACTTCCACGAGTTCACCGCGGGCAGGAAGCGGAAGCGTGGGGTCACCGCCTCGGACGCGGGCGACAGGGTGGG
>NZ_RAWD01000184.1:0-19472 GCF_003612065.1 Corallococcus sp. CA047B | reverse complement strand
GCCTCGCGCACGTGCAGTTTCCCGTCCAGGGGCAGCACGTCCAACAGCACGTTGAGCGAGCCGTCCTTGTTCACGAACGCGCTGCCGGCGCGCACCCAGATGCTCCCGCCCTTGCCCTCGCGGATGGCCCGGGGTTCATTTCCCGCGCATGCGTTACTTCCGGCGTGGCATGGCCCGCGCGGGGGCTCTTTTCCTGACCGGACGTGGAGCGGGCTGGGCTGGCTTTGCTCCAGGCAGGGCTCCGGAGTTCCTCTCGAAGAACCCGCGGACGAAGGTCATCGCGTTCATCAGCGAGTCCACGGGCCCCATGCCAAAGATCGGTCGGATCCGGGGGCGTGTATGGCCTTCGATCAGCACCGGGCAGTACCAGAGCTGTCGCTCGGGGAAGTGCACCGGACGGCCCACCATGAGCCTTGATGTGCGCTGCTGGCCCGAAGGTGTCGTGTACTCCCAGCAGTCCTCCGCGATCGGATCCTCGATCCGCTTCAACTTCGGGCGCCAGTTCTCATCCTTCTTGAGCATGGAGCGCGACATCATGGGGCCCTGGGAGGACCAAAATAGGCCCGGCAGAAGACGAGGCAGGAGGCCTTGCCCGCGTAGCACGAGCCGAAGCAGAGGGCCTTGAGCTTCTGCTGTCGCTTCGTTCTTCCTGGGAGCTTCTCGCAGAACGTTTCCATGGCCTGACTTCCCGCCTGACACGCCTGGGTGCATGCGAAGGACTTCCACGGATCCGCCGTAGTCTCGGCCTCCCCGGCCTCTGGGGCTGGGAGCGGCTCCAGGCAGGCTTCCGGGTTCAGCGTGCAAAACGACGCCACACGCCCCTCGGTGGGTGGTGGCAGAACAGGGCCGGAGACCGGTGCTGCCTGGTAGAGGTCACCTCCGCGCCTGCCCGGGCTGACCGCGCACGCGACCATCGTCAGTGCCCCTAGCATGGGCATGGCAAGGAGCCTTGGCATGGGGGACATCGTACCTGCTCTTGTGAACGGGTCGCCCTGAGGTCCACGGCCGGAAGCCTCGGCTGTCACCACGCTCGCGTCGCGAAAGGAGGGCCGCCACCCCCTGGCATGCCGGTGCCCGGGAGCGGCGGCCCTCGCGAGCCTGAATCAACCGAGGGTTGTGTTTGTCATGGGTTCGTGGCGAGTCCCTCCCTTCCCGGCGCTGGGGGGACGGGGACCTTCTCCACCTTGAGAGTCGTGGGGCCGCTGAGCGCCAGGTGCGCGCGCAGCTTGAGGAACTTCTTCTTGCCGAAGCCCTTGACCCGCACCAGCTCCTCGACGCGCCCGAAGGGCCGCTTCTTGCGGTGCTCGAGGATGCGCTGCGCCGCCTTCTCTCCCACGCCCGGCAGCAGGTCCAACTCCGCCGCCGTGGCCTCGTTCAGGTTCACCACCCCCACGTATTGCGTGCGGGAGCTGGCGGCTTCGGACAGCCCCGGCCCCAGCAGCACGCAGCCCAACACCCACGCCCAGGCCCACTTCACGAGTGGCCCCCCACGCCCGCCTCCTGCCCGGACTCGCCCGCGAAGCGCCCCCCGCCGCCGTGTCGCGCTTCTCCGCCGCCTCGCGCACGTGCAGTTTCCCGTCCAGGGGCAGCACGTCCAACAGCACGTTGAGCGAGCCGTCCTTGTTCACGAACGCGCTGCCGGCGCGCACCCAGATGCTCCCGCCCTTGCCCTCGCGGATGGAGAACACCGCCAACCGCTTCCCCGCCGTCAGCATCTTCTTCAACCCTTCCCCTTCACGCCCGCGCCACCACGGCCCGGGCACCTCGCTGGCTTCGACCGCCTGAGGTCGCGTCGGGGCATGAGCAGTCCGCGTGCCAGGGGCTTCCTCCTCGGAGGACACCTGCGAGGCACCGTGCACGCACGCACGCGGCGTCCACGCGCGAGGATGGGCGTGGATGCTCCAGCGGCACTCTTAGCTGGTGAGAGGACGCGGCGCTCCCAACCCGGGCTCTCTTGACGCGACCACAGAGGGTTCATCTACATGGGCGTGAGAGGAGGGGGACCTCCGGGATCGTGCCGGGTCATTCGGGCGCACCTTCCAAGAGAAGGCTTGTCGTACGTGCCGAGGACCCATTTGTTAGGCGTCGGTGAAGCCATAGACAGCCTGGAACTGCAGATGTATCGGGAAGCCGGGTTCGTCGTGCTCCGACCTCAGAATATCTGTTCATTGCTTGACGACTTGCGGGCATGTACTCTCGACGCTCGGAATCCGAGGGAAGCATGCGAATAAAGAGCATCAAGTTGAGGAATATCAAGTCATTCGATGGCGCCGTTACGGCGGCGTTTGAGGAAAACACCAAGCTGTTTGCATTCTCTGGCACGAACGGAGCGGGCAAGTCCACACTACTGCGAATTGCTTGGTTGATTCAAAAAGCTCACTTTGTCGAATTGGATGGTTCGTCCACCCTGAGGGAGCCATTTGTAGGCGAGGTGTTGCGATATTTGACCGCTAAGGATTCGCGCGCTGAGCTTACGCTGGATATTGCAGGCAGCGGGGCTTCCATCTGGATTGAGCGGGCTGGTCGCTCGTACGCGATTGGCTATAGCGACAAGGGTGCTATCGACACCCATTGGAATCTCCAAGCACCGAATAATTTGATTCTATACGTCGATGCCAGCAAGGGTTTCTCTGAAACAACCCTCGGATTTGATGAGCTAAGTATCGCTCGCAATGACAGGCATGAGGTTCAGCGCGAGGCGATATATCACCCCGAACGACTTTTCTCAGGAATTTATCGGCAGCTCGTTAAGGATTATGTTCATGATCGGCTCATACCAAGTAAGCCGGATCGGCTGCTGTATTACCATGTTGCGTCGAAGTTGTTTACGAAGCTCATTCCTGGGATTGAGCTGAAAAACTTTAGCGGGAATCATAAGCCTGGCGAGTTTGTGCTGCTTGGTAAGGCTGGTGGTGACAAGTATCGCCCCCTTTATGACGTTCGGGAGTTTAGTTCAGGAGAGAAGGCGCTCTTGAGTACCCTTGCGTTTTTGTGTATTTCCAAGTCTGTGAGTGCCTTGATTATTGATGAACCAGAGAATCACTTTCATGAGTCTCTTCTTCTGGAGTTCATGTCGGTCCTTCATCGATTGACGGAAAAAGGGGGGATTCATACGTGGATTGCTGCTGAAGCGCCTGCTTCCGGTAAGAAAATAAATATGGACTGGGTTGAGGAGTATCGAGAGAATAATCTTGAGCAGGTTATTGTCTCGACTCATTCAAAGTCGCTTATCTACAAGTTCTTCTCGGTTGGGAAGAATTTCATCGTCAGTCGCGGTGTGCAGGAAATGGTTTATGAGAAGGCTGAGTCCCAGCTTCGTGAGTTGGGACTTAGTACGACATATTCAAAGGTTATTCTTGTGGAGGGGGATGGCGATAATGCGGCTTTGGAGGTACTCGTTAAGGGGAGGAATGTGAAAATCAAGCCCCTGGACGGGTCTCGTTCTGTGCTTGAGACGTTTAGGAGGTTGGCGGAGATTAGGGAGTATGTCCGTGATTCAAGGTTTGTGTTTCTTATTGACTCGGACAACAAGCCTTCTCAGTTCTTTTCCGATCTTCGTGCTGTTAATAATGGATTTTATGACGAGGCATTTGTTTCGCTGGATGTGCATGAGTTTGAGAATTTGTTCTTGGAAGAGGGTCTCTTTAAACAGGTCGTCGATGCATTTAATGGCTTGAAGGGAAAGGAGGGGACAGGGCCTGGCGTTGCAGAAGTGCGTGCGAAGCTGGTGGAGATTGCCAAGACCTCGTTGCCGCAGGTGTATAAAAAGGAGTTGTCGCTTGTTTTTCAACAGGTGGTTGCAAATCACTTTGCTGGACTTGTTTGGGGGAAGAAATCATTTGTTTGGGATGATCCCGCAAAGGTGTCGGTCCAGATTGCCTCGGCATTGACTCCCCAGGTTGCGCAAGAATTAAATCAAGGTCTTGTCGGCGCATCGAAGGGAGTCTTTGATTGATATGCTTCGATTGATGAGCAAGGATTGCTTGATCGCTGCGATGGGAAGCAGGTCCTTGGTAAGGCCTGTGGGTATTTTGGAAAACTGGTGGGTGTTGAGCCAAAGACCTTTAGAGATGCCTTGTTTCATGCTGCCTTGAGCACCAAGGGAAGCAAGGTTGAGAAGGTGGCGTTTGAACTGCTGGCTCGACTGGATCGTAAGTGATGCCTGTCGCTGCATCACTACAAACTAGATGCAGCTTAGCCCCCAGTGGTTTGGATGCCGAACTCGACAGCTTATGAGGTGCACGAGTGTAACGTCTCACGCACCTGTAGGCTCGCTCGCACCAGCAGAGTTGGTTGGTGACAGGAGGCCAGCAGTGGGACGGCTACTGTGAAGTCCTGGATTGTATAGTGCTTAAGATCCCAGCCATCTGGCGGACTGGTTCAATCGGACGCGAGTTGCCCCAGGTGAGGCCATCAAGGGCTTTGGGCATGTCGCACCCGCCGGGTGAGATACTTGGCAGCGGGTCGGATGGCGAGGGGCGCGCCTTGACGGGCCTGGGGTGACCTCCTAGAACGGCCGGGCCCTTGGGTGCCCATGTCGGGCTTTCAAGAGGGAAGCCGGTGCGAGTCCGGCGCGGTCCCGCCACTGTGTACGGGTCGCCCTGAGGTCCAGGGCCGGAAGCCTCGGCTGTCACCACTTTCGCGTCACCGGACGCGAAGGGAAGGTGGAGGGTTCCTTCCAGAAGGGCGCAACGTGCGCCCAGGTCTGGAGTCCGTCAGCCAGGAGACCTGCCCAGGGGTGCGGCCGTGTCCTCACATGGGACATACCGCGAGGCCTTCTCTCTTCGATGGAGGGAGCGGAAGGCGGAGCATGTGGCGCTCGCTTCTCGCCCGGGCCTTCTTGGGTCTGGTGCTCAGCTTCCCGGGACTCGCCCACGCCGGGCAGGAACCCGCTGCGTCCGAGCCCGCCCCCGAAGAGCCGGCGCTTCCTGAGTTCATCCTCCCCACCGTGGACGTCATCGGGAAGGCGATTCCCGACGCGCCTCCGGATGCCGTGCAGCGCCGCGACCCCACCGGCGCCATCACCGTCATCGATGCCCGCGAACGCGCGGGCGAAGCGCGTGACACCGCGGAGCTGCTCGGTGGATCCGCGAGCCTCGTCGTGCAGGACTCCGGCGGGTATGGGCAGAGCAAGAGCCTCGTGGTGCGCGGTGCTTCCTCCAACGGCGTGCTCGTGTTCCTGGATGGGATTCCGCTCAACGGCGCGGGCGGTATCGCGGACCTGTCGCTCGTTCCCGTCGCGCTGGTGGAGCGGTTGGAGATCCTTCGCGGCGCGGCGGGGGCCCGCTACGGCGCGGGTGGCCTGGGCGGCGCGGTCAACATCGTCACCCGCGCTCCGTCCTCGCGACTGGTCTCCAGCGGCGAGGTCACCTACGGCAGCTTCGACACGGTGATGGGTCATGTCGCCGCGTCGGGCGCGCTGCTCGATGGGCGGGCGCTGGTGTTGCTGCATGGCGGTCGCTCGCAGGGAGACTTCAGCTTCCGCGTCGATGAGCTGCCCGCGCTGGATGACAACCCGCTCACGCAGGAGGTGCGCACCCGCAACGATGCTCGCGGCGGTGGCGCGCTCGTGAAGTACCAGCGCGGCCTGGACAGCGGCGGGCGCGTGGACCTGCTGGCGGAGCTGTCCCTGGAGGACCGGGCGCTCGCGGGCACGGTGCAGAACCCGCAGCTCTCCCGCCGGCAGGACCAGACCCGCGTGTCGCTGGGCGCCCGCTGGGGCCGGCCCTTCGGGGACACGGGCGAGGCCAGTGCTCGCGGCTTCTTCCGGCGCGATTGGATGGACATTCTCGGCGGTTCGACGGGCGTCGATGCCGGCGCCCAGCGCTACACCGTGGGCGGCGTGGAGCTGGAGGGCCGCGCGGTGGTGGGCAGCCGCAACGCGCTGGCCGTCACGCTCGCGGCTTCATCGGAGGCCGTCACGCAGGCCACGGGCGCGCAGGCCGCGTCATGGTGGCGCGCGAGCGTCATGGCCATGGATGAGCTGTCCCTGTTCTCCGAACGCGTGAAGGTGGTGCCGTCGCTGCGTGTGGAGCGCGTGGGCCAGTACTCGTTGCTGTCGCCCAAGCTGGGCGCGAGCCTGGACCTGGGCCGAGGCTTCGGCGTGCGCGCCAACGCGGGCCAGTCCCACCGCGCACCGTCGTTCCTGGAGCTCTACATCCGTCAGGGGCTGCTGCTGCCCAACCCGGAGCTCAAGCCCGAGCGCGCCCTGTCCGTCGATGCCGCGGGCCTGTGGCACGACGATGCGTGGAGCATCACCGCGGGCGGCTTCGCGGCGGTGTACGAGAACCTCATCGCCTACGAGATGTATCCGCCGATGCTCGCGAAGCCCTACAACTTCGCCGCCGCGCGCGTGTGGGGCGCGGAGCTGGAGGTCGAAGCCCGTCCGCGCACGTGGCTCACCGCGACGACCAGCTACGCGTGGACCCGCACGCAGAACCGCTACGGCGACCCCCGCTACTTCGGCAAGGAGCTGCCCTACCGGCCGCGCCACAAGTGGGTGGGGCGCCTGCGCGCGGGACCGGACTGGCTCAACGGGCGCACCGAGGTGCTGCTCCAATCCGCGCAGCTCATCAACCGCGTGGGCGAAACGCGCCTGTCGCTGCCGTCGCGCACGTGGGTGTCCGTGGGCGCATCCAGCACCTTCCTGCACCGGCCGGACCTCACCGTGTCGTTCGACATCAAGAACCTGCTGGACGCGCGGACCGCCGACTACACCGGAATGCCGCTGCCTGGCCGCGCCGCCTATGTGACGTTCTCCATGGCGCTCGAACCCCTCCGCACCGCTTCCTCCGAGGACTCCCATGTCGCGTCCCCTCCCTGATGCGCGGTCGCGGTGGCTCGGGCTGCTGCTGTCGGCCCTGGTCGCTTCGGTCCTCACCGGCTGTCCGGAGGAGAAGGTCCTGTGCACGTCCGGACTCGACCTCTGCGGCTCCGAGTGCTCGGACCTCCAGGGCGACCCCTTCAACTGCGGCGGCTGTGGCGTCCGATGCGGGGCAGGGGAGACGTGTCAGGCGGGCGCGTGTGAATGCCTCATCGGTGCACCGGCCTGCGGTGAAGCGTGCATCAACCTCGCGACCGATGCGCGCAACTGTGGAGCCTGCGGCAACGCGTGCCCCGCGGATCAGGTGTGCAACGCCGGCGCCTGCGCGGAGGCCTGTCCTCCGGGCTCCGAACGCTGCAACGGCGGTTGCGCCGTCCTCGCGAGCGACCCGCTGAACTGCGGTGCGTGCGGCGCGGCGTGTCCGGACGTGCAGTCTTGCCACGCGGGCCGGTGCATGTATGACGTGGTGGCGGCCTGCTACACCAACGGGCAGCTCGTCGGCATCCAGGCGGGCACGGACCGGATGGGACCCCGGCGGCAGTTTGGCTCGGGCGTGCAGTCGCTGGCGGTGTGGGACGGCGTGGTGATTGCGGCGGACGCGGCGCGCTCGGTGTTGTCGCAGGCGCTGGCCGGCGCGCTGGGGACCCTGGTGGAGGAGGACTCGCTGGGCGCGGTGGCTTCGTCGCCCAATGACATCCTCGTGGACCCTCCGTATGTGTATGTCGTCGACTCCGTGAACAACACGCTCCAGGTGCTCAAGCGCGAAGGGCCCGCGCAGGGCGGTGGGCTGGGCTTGCGCACGGTGGGGCAGGTGAACCTGGGCGCGAACACCAGCCCGCAGGTCATCGCGAAGCGCGGCGACACGTTCTACATTCCGCTGTTCGGCAACGCGGGCTCCGACTTCCAGCAGGGCAACGCCGTGGCGCGCGTCAACGTGAGCGACCCGGAGCGTCCCCGGCTGGTGGATTCCATTCCGCTCACCGGTCTGGACCTGAAGTCCTTCGACGGTGGGACGACGATGGCGCTTCCGTACGCGGCCGTGTCGACGGACGCGGGCGTCTATGTCGCGCTCACCAACCTGAACCCCGCGAACGACTACCTGCCCAACGGCCCCGGCATGCTCGCGCGCATCGACCCGGCGGATGGCGGCGTGCACGCCATCGACCTGGGGGCCCAGGACTGTCTCAACGCGGGCGACGTGCAGGCGGTGGGGGAGCACCTGGTGGTGAGCTGCCTGGGCGAGGCGCACTTCGACACCGCGGGCGGCTACCAGGCGAAGGCCGTGCGGGCCACCGGCTTGGTGCTGGTGAAGGACGACCAGCCGGTGGCGTCCTACGCGCTGTCACCGGGCTGCACCGGGGGACCGGAGCAGGGCTGCAACCTCGCGGTGGGCGGACGGCTCACGGTGGTGGGCAATGCCGTGTACGTCACGGACGTGAACGCGGGCCGTGTGTTCGTGGTGGAGGTGCGCGACGGGAAGTTCGTGGAGCGGCGCGGCAACTCCACGCCGGAGGCGAAGGGCGCTGCGCTGGACGCGTGTCCGGTGGATCCACGGCGCGCGGTGTCCAATGCCATCGACATCGTCGCGGTGCCGTGAGGCGTTGCCCGCGCTCGTGTTGACAAGCCTGGCCTTCCGCCATACGTCACCGCGCGTCGTCGGTACTCCGCCTCACGCAGAGGCGGAGTTTAAAGGGAACCCGGTGTGAATCCGGGACTGCCCCGCAGCGGTAAGCAGGAACGAACACCGTCCCCGCAAGCACTGGCCCCTTGAGGGGGTTGGGAAGCGACGGTCAGTAGAGGGGTGGATCCGATGAGGACCCACCCGCGCCTGCGAGTCCGAAGACCTGCCACGACCCATGCCTCCGGGCATGGCCATACCGGAGCCTCCGAGGGGAGGTGACGGGGGTCTTCCGCTCACGCGGCGTGTCGTGTCCTGACGTGTCCTCCCGTTCGCGGTCCGCCCTCCGTTCGCCCTCCCTTGGAATCACCTCGCCCGTGGGGGCGATGCAAGGGAGCAGTCGCGGATGAAGACAGAGCGGATGATTTCGGGGCGGGGACTCGCGCTGGTGCTGACGACCTTCGCGTTGGCGTTGACCGGCACGGGGTGCGCGGACGAGTGCGTCGATGACTTCGACTGCCGCGACAAGGGGACGCCGCCAGCGGGCCAGCGCTACGCGTGCGTCGAACAGCGTTGTGAGCTGAAGCCCGTCGCGGTGCCTGACGCGGGCACGGAGACGGACGCGGGCACCGGCACCGATGCGGGCACGGGTACCGATGCGGGCGCGTCGGTGGATGCGGGAACCGATGCGGGCACGTCGACGGATGCCGGCACGGAGACCGACGCCGGAACGCAGACGGATGCGGGAACGCAGACCGACGCGGGCACGGAGACGGACGCGGGTACGGAGCCCGACGCTGGCCCCTCCGACCCGTGCTTGAGCGCCACGTATGACCCGAAGCTGGGCACGCTCCAGCTCGCGGCGGAGTACGTGGCCGGTGAGTCGGCCTCGCTGCCGGCGGCCGCGGGCCCGGTGGGGGTCACGCCCGGCCCCACGTATTCGCTCTTCACGCTGGTGTCGACCGGCTCCAGCGGTCCTCACTCGCTCTACTCGCTGGGCACCTGGCCGCAGTTGTCGCTGGGCACGGCGCCGCTCTTCGACGTGGTGGCTCCCGGCGACCGGAGCGCCACGCTCTTCCTCAACTCCTTCGTGGAGTCGGATGGTCGTTACGTGCTCACTGGCTACACGAAGTCCGGGACCGGGTTCCCGGGGGCGCTGGCGGTCTACGACAACGTCACGCCAGCGGCCTCCACCTACGTCCCCGCGCCGAGCAACTTCTCCGCGGGCGTCGTGCCGGGTGCGTTCCTCATCAACGGCGGCGGGCTCGACACGGTGTCGGCCGGGCTGGCCATCTACGCGCTGAAGACGGACACCTCTCCATTCGAGTCCCTGAAGGTCGGCACGCTGCCTTCCGCGACCGGCGGCAGTGGCTTCACCGCCGTGGCCACCAACGGCGTCGCCATGCTCGGCTACTTCTCCGATGACACCTTCGCCAACGTGGGCCACGCGGTGGCTCCGGCGAAGATCGAAGCAGCCCTCCGGACGAGCACGCCGTTCGTCGTGGCGGATGAGCCCGTGCTCGACGTGGGCTCCAACTTCGTCGCCGCCGCGGGCCAGGGCGAAGGCGTGGCGGTGCTTCGTGGCGACTACGTTCCGCCCGACTACAACTTCGCCGCCACCGACGTGTCGCGCTTCGCCTTCACCGTGGCGAACGAGGGGAACACCGTCACCGTCGGCTCGCGTCAGCCGGTCCTCACCTTCGTGGACCAGTGCACGCGCCTGACGGGGATGACCTCCATCGGCACGGATCTGCTCGTCAGCCTGGATGACAAGAACGGGTCGCGGCTGGTCCGCATCGGGCAGGTGCCGTGATGACGCGCACCCTTCTGTCGAAGTCGTTCGCCCTGGGCTTCGCCGCCCTCCTGTCCGTGGCGTGCGGGGGGGAGGAAGCGCCGGAGTCCGGTCAGGAACTGGGGCTGGTGGGGGATCCGTTCGCCGACCACATCGTCTCCTTCACGCCCGGCACCGGCGCCGGGTTCGGACAGGGCCAGTTGCCGAACATCGTGCTGGGCGCTCCGCAGGGCGCGGGCGCGGGTTCGGGCTCGCTGGACGTTCTGTCGCTGGGAAACAGCGGCGTCATCGTCATGGAGTTCACCGACATCGCGGTGACGGACGGGCCGGGTGTGGACCTGCTCGTCTTCGAGAACGCGTTCCTCAAGCCCAGCGGCAGGCCGTTCGCGGAGACGGGTGTGGTGGCCGTCAGCGATGACGGCGTCACCTGGTTCGAGTTCCCGTGCGCGTCCACGAACGTGGCGGGCAACTTCCCCGGCTGCGCGGGCGTCACGCCCGTGTACTCCAGCCCCGGCAACGGCATCTCCCCCACCGACCCGGCCGTGGCGGGCGGGGACGGCTTCGACCTGGCCGCCGTGGGCCTCACCCGCGCGCGCTTCGTGCGCATCCGGGACTCCGGCGCCAACGGGTACGCGGGCACCAGCGGCGGCTTCGACCTGGACGCCGTCGCGGTGGTGAACGGCGTGCAGCTGCCGTAGCGCTCGGCTCGCGCGGGCCCCGGGCCGTCCTCCAGCGGACGGTCCGGGGAGCCTCGTGGCTCCGTGGAGGCGCCTTGCGTCCCCGTGAGGCTTCCGGCGAGGAGGACCCGGGATTACATGACTGGGCGTCCTCCCCCGGAGTCCGCCTCCATGAACCGTCGTCTTGCTTCGCTCCTCGTGTTGATGGGCGTCCTTCCCGGTGTGTCCGCTGTCGGCTTCCTCCCCACCGTCGCCCGGGCCCAGACGACGCGCGCGCGCACGCCTCCGAAGGCCGCGCAGCCCGCGGCGCCCGTGCCGCCCGCGGTGCCTGCTCCGCCTCCGGCGTACGAGTACACCTTCGTGACCCGCCAGGGCCCGGAGGAGGACCTCGTCGAACTCCAGCGCCTGGGCGAGGAGGGCTGGCAGGTGGTGGCCACCGTCGTCGTGGACGGCAGCACGCGGCGCTATGTGCTGATGCGTGGCAAGCAGGCCGAACCCGCGCCGCATTGACATTGCTCCTGGGTCGCCATAGTCCCGCCCCGTCATCGATGCCTTCACGCCATGGGGTGTGAGGGCTTCCAGGGAACCCGGTGGAACTCCGGGACTGCCCCGCAGCGGTGAGCAGGAATGGCGCTCGGAAGCATCCCAAGCCCCGTTCCCGCGAGTCCGAAGACCTGGCGAAGACCCGGTGTCCCTCTCCACGGAGGGCACGGAAGACAGACCGGAACCTCCGCGGGGAGCTGACGGCGTAGGCAGATCCTCCTGGCGCGTTGCGTGCTGGAGGGTCGGATGCCTCGCGCCCGTGCCGCCTCCCGTCAGGATTTCTTCCGCCTCCGGGCGGAAGTCAGGAACGAGGACGCGATGCGGACCGATACGAAGCGGATGGGAACGAAGGGCCAGCGCGCGGCGCTGATGGGCGCCCTGCTGGTGGTGGCGCTGGGCGGCACGGGCTGCGGTTCGGAGTGCGTGGATCCCTTCGACTGCCGCGACCAGGGCACGCCCCCCGAGGGCAAGGCCTGGGCCTGCGTGGAGGAGAAGTGCTCCCAGGTCGACCTCTCCATCGGCGGTGATGACGCGGGCACGGATGCCGGCACCGACGCGGGCACCGGCACCGACGCGGGCACGCAGACCGATGCAGGCACCGACGCCGGCACGGAGACCGACGGCGGCACCGGCTCCGATGCGGGCACGGACGGTGGCACCGGCGGGCAGTGCGACACGGTGCCTCGCGACGAGAAGCTGGGCACGCTCAAGTTGCAGCCGGGCTTCAGTGTCGCGGAGGCCGCGCCCCTGTCCACCGAGGTGGTCGCGGTGGTGTCCACGCCCGGTCCCACCTATTCGCTCTTCGCGCTGCGCACGACGACCACGGCCCGCGACTTCTTCGCGCTGGGCACCTGGCCGGACGTGAAGCTGGGGGAGGCGGCGCTCGACACCGTGCTCGCGCCCGCGGACCGCGCCGTCGGCACCACCACCTACGCGTCGTACTTCCTGGCGTATGACGGCACGCGACTGCTCGCGGGCTACACGAAGTCCGGTGGAGCGGGCAGCGTCGCGGTGCTCGACCCGGTCGCGCGCGACGTGACCTACGTCAGCGCGCCGTCCAACTACACCGCCGCGGCCACCACCGACACGTTCTTCATCAACGGTAGCGGTCTAGACACGGTGTCTGATGGCCTGGGCGTCTACGCACTGGTGACGTCCTCGAAGCCCTTCTCCGCCGTGAAGGCGGTGAGCTTCCCGGCGCAGGTGGGCGCCAGCGGCTTCTCCGCCATCGCGGACAACGGCATCGCGGTGTTCGGCTACTCGGCGCCGGAGACCTACGTGAACCTGGCCTACGCCGTGTCGGCCTCGAAGCTGGCGACGGCGGTGTCCACGCGCACGCCGGTGGTGCTCACGGGCGAGCCGCAGCTCGACGTGGGCAGCGACTTCAACAACGCCACGGGCTTCGGCGCTGGCGTGGCGGTGGCGCGCGGCGCCTACGACGCGAACTTCACCTTCGTCGTCGCCGACGTGTCGCGCTTCCAGCTCACGCCTCCCCTGGTCGGTGGACAGCCCCTGAGCGTGGGCGCTCGCGAGTCGGTCCTCACCGTCGCGGACACGTGCACCTCCGTGGACCTGCTGTCGTCGCTGGGCCCCGACCTGCTCGTGGGCGTGACGGACGCCAACGGTCGCCGCCTCGTGCGCATCCGGCAGGGACAGTGAGCATGCGCCCGCTGCTCGCGCTCAGCGCGCTGCTCGCCCTGTGCGCGTGCGCGGGCGATTCCGAGAACCTGCCGCTGCCCCAGGTTGAAATCGTGGATGGTGGCGGCCACACCGATGCCGGCACCGACGCTGACGCGGGCAGCACCGACGCGGGAGCTTCGGATGCCGGTGTCGATGCCGGCGTGCGTCCCGTGGATCCCTTCGCGGACCGGGTGACGGAGTACACGTTCGGAGATCAGGCCGGCTTCGGGCAGGACCGCTTCCCGGACGTCGTGTTCGGGCCTCCGGTGGGCGCGGGACAGCACGCGGGTTCGCTCGACGTGCTGTCGCTGGGCAAGGGTGGCTCCATCACCCTGGAGTTCACCGACCTGCTCGCGGTGGATGGGCCGGGCGTGGACCTGCTCGTCTTCGAGAACGCGTTCGAGAAGTACGGCGGTGACATCTTCGCGGAGACGGCCCGCGTGTCCGTCAGCGACGACGGCGCCATCTGGCACGACTTCCCTTGCGACCCGTCCGACAAGGACGGGGGCTACCCGGGCTGCGCCGGCACGCATCCGGTGCTCTCCGCACTGGACAACGGCGTCTCTCCCCTCGACCCGGCCGTGGCGGGCGGGGATGGCTTCGACCTGGCGGACGTGGGTCTCGCCCGCGCTCGCTTCGTGCGCCTCACCGACACGGGGCTCAACAGCTACGGCGGCACGTCCGGGGGCTTCGACCTGGATGCGCTCGCCGTGGTGAACGGACAGCTTCCCGACGGGGGCGCTCCGTGAGTGTGGATCCGTCCCGCCTGACTCCAGAGTCCCTGGAGCCGGGTGGGGTGGACCGCCGCGCGGCGCTGTGCACGCTGCTGCGCGGCACCTGTGCCCTGGCCGCGCTGGGCTGCGGCGGAGACTGGCGCGACGCGGTGGTGTTGCCCGGTCCAGAGCCGGTTCCCGACGCGGGGCCAGCCCCGACGGTCTGTGAGGACGCGGGGCCTCCCGGCACGCCCGAAGAGGGATGGGTGGAGGTCCCCCTGTCCGAACACCCGGCCCTGCGTGAGCCGGGCGGTCATGACCGCGTCCGAGTCCCCGCCGCGCTCCTGGACGTGGTGGTGGTGCATGCGGCGGACGGCTGCTACCGGGCTGTATGGCGCACCTGCACGCACGGTGACTGCGAGGTGGCCTGGGACGGCGCCCTGGGGGTGGTGGAGTGCCCCTGCCACGGCTCGCGCTTCGGCCTGGACGGACGGGTCCTCCAGGGCCCTGCCTCCCGGCCGCTCGCCGCGTACCGCACCCTGCGCGTGGGTGATTCGCTCTTCCTCCTCCGGCCCCGGTGAGGCGACTCCCCAGGTGAAGCCGGACCCCGGGTCTGGCCGACTCGGGGGCTCGGAGGGGGATGACGCGACGCGGGAGGCGCCCGGCCGCCCGGTCCGTCACAGGAAAGCGTCTCGGACTCTCGGAAGATTGGGAGGTCGTGTAATGTCGTGTGCCCGATGTGGCAGATCATCATCAACGGGCCCGGCTACTTCGACACGTCGTACGATCTGCCCGAGGGCGTCACCAGCCTCGGCCGAGCGGACGAGAACGATATCGTGCTGGGCGGTGACCTGGTGTCGCGGCGGCACGCGCGCATCTATGTCGAAGGCGACGCGCTGCGCATCGAGGACCTGGGCAGCCGCAACGGCAGCCGGGTGAACGGCGCGCCGCTCCAGGGCAGCAAGCACCTGAACGCGGGCGACACGGTGGCGCTGGGGGAGAACACCCTGGCCGTGCGCCAGCCGCACACCGTGGAGAACGCCGCCACGGAGATGATGGACCTGGGCGCGGGCGGCGTCGTGCGCTTCGGGCACGGCACGGACGTGGGCCCGTCCGTGCTGATGGCCAAGAACGTGAAGGACGCGGACGTGCTGCGCCTGCTGGACAACGTGGGCCCGCTGCCGTTCGACGACGCGTTCTCCGGCGCCTCGCCCGTGGGGCCCTCCACGCCCGTGGCCAGCCCGCGCGTCTCCTACGAGACGCTGGTCCTGCTGGTGCACACCGCGGAGGCGCTGGCCACCGCGCGCACGCTGACGTCGTTCCTGGAGTCCGCGATGGACCGGCTCCTGGAGCGCACGGACGCGACGACGGCGGTGGTGCTGCTCAAGCACGCCGCGGGGCCGCTGGTGCCCGCCGCCGTGCGGCACCGGGGACGGCTCGCCAAGGGCGAGGTGCCCGTGTCGGACGCCATCGTGGACGAGGCCATCCGCCAGGGCCGCGCGCTCGCGGTGGGCGACGTGCGCGACGACCGCCGCTTCGCCGGACGCGAGAGCGTCATCATGTACGGCGTGGACCGCGTGCTGTGCATCCCCATCGGCACCGAGCCCCCGTTCGCGGGCGTGCTCTACGTCAACATCCCGGGCGAAGGCGAAACCAGCCTGGAGCTGATGCTGGACACCTGCACCGCGGTGGCCCACCTGGTGGAGAGCGGCGTGCAGCGCTTCGCCGTGCGCGACGGCTCCGGCACGGACCGGCTGCGCCGCAACCTGGAGCGCTTCCACTCGCCGGAGGTGGCCGAGCGCCGCGCCGCCGAGGCCCAGCGCGTGGGCGGCAAGCTGCCGGGCCTGGAGGAGAAGAACCTCACCGTGCTGCACGCGGAGCTGGCGGACTTCGGCGCCGTGGTCAGTCGGCTGGGCGCGGCGCGGGCCACGCAGCTGCTCAACGACTTCCATGCGCGCATGAGCGGCATCGTCTTCAGCTTCGAGGCGACCGTGGAGGGCTTCATGGGCGAGTCCATGCGCGCCCTCTTCGGCGTGCCCTACGCCAAGGGCGACGACGCGGTGCGCGCGGTGCGGGCCGCCCTGGCCCTGCGCGCGGACTGGGAGCGGGGCATGGCCCGCCGTCCCCAGGATGAGCGGTGCGACCTGCGCATCGCGCTGCACTCCACCAAGGCGCTGGTCGGGATGATCGGCACCGACGCCCGCACGGAGTACACCGCCGTGGGAGAGGGCATGGGCGTGGCCGGCTGGCTGGCGTCCACGGCCGCCCCCGGTCAGGTGTTGATGACGGGCAAGCTGCTGGCGGCGACCGGTGCCCGCTTCGACGTGATGCCCCTGGGGGAACGGGTGGTGCGGCCCCCCAAGGACAAGGTGGCGGTTTTCGAGGTGATTGAAGAGGACATGGGCATGCTGACCAACCCCGGTATCCGGTGAGGCAGCCCTCGCGGCCGGTTGACGGGTTGAAGACGGAGCCCTGCTCGGGGTTCAATGCGCTTCCCGTGGTGGACCCCCGCACCGCATGAGCTCTTCGACCCAGCCCGCCCGATTGCGTCCCTTCCGGCCGCAGCCCTTCGGCCGGTACACGCTCCTGTCGCACCTGGCCACCGGCGGCATGGGGGAGATCTACCTTGCCCGCCTGGAGGGCGCGCAGGGCTTCGAGAAGCTGTGCGTCATCAAGAAGATCCTCCCGCAGCTCGCGGCGGATCAGGAGTTTGTCGAACGCTTCGTGGGTGAGGCGCGCACGCTGGTGCGGCTGGGGCACGGCTCCATCGCGCAGGTGCTGGACATGGGCCTGCACGAGGACGAGGCCTACATGGCCCTCGAGTACGTGGACGGCAAGGACCTGCGCAAGGTGGCCGCGCGGGTGCGGGACCGCCAGACGCCGCTGCCGCTCACGTTCATCCTCTACGTCATGGGCCGCGTGCTGGACGCGCTGGCGTACGCGCACCGCAAGCGGGACGAGGACGAGAAGGAGCTGAAGCTCGTCCACCGGGACATCTCGCCGCAGAACATCCTCATCTCCTACGAAGGGGAGGTGAAGGTCATCGACTTCGGGCTCGCGAAGAGCCGGTTGTCGGCGGCGAAGACGAACCCCAGCATCATCCTGGGCAAGTTCCTCTACATGTCGCCCGAGCAGGCCCGGCACCAGCCGGTGGACCGCAGGAGCGACCTGTACGCGGTGGGCCTGTGCCTCTACGAGCTCATCTCCGGGCAGAACCCCTTCGACGCGATGCCGCCGGGCGAGCTGATGTCCGCGGTGGCGAACCCGAAGGTGCCCGCGCTCAATGAAGTGGAGCCGCTGACGCCGCCGTCGGTGTCGCAATTGGTGTCGAAGGCGCTGGCGGTGGAGCCCGGGCAGCGCTTCCAGACGGCGGAGGAGTTCCGGGGGCGCCTGCAGGCGTGCCTGATGGAGATCGACACCAGCGCGGGCCCGGAGAGCGTCAGCCGCTTCATGCGCGACCTCTTCTCCGCGGACTACCAGTCCGAGCGGCGCCTGCTGGCCACCCTGCGCGAGGTGCCGCGCGAGACCCGCGCCAGTGGCGCCTACGAGGCGCTGGGCGGGCCGCCCCGGCCGACCATGCCGTCGCTGCCACCGAAGACCATCCGCCTGGATGGGCCGGTGGAGCCGCTGTCCTTCCACCCCACGCCGCGCAGCCGCGAGGATGGCGGCGGGGCGCGCGACGACGGAGAGACGCGTCCGGGCGTGGTGATGGACGAGTCCACCCGCCCCGCCTTCCCGGTGGAGGCGCTGGAGGAGGCGGCCCGTGCCCGCGCGCGGCCGAGCCCCGCGTCGTCGGAGCCGTCCCCCACGGTGGAGGTCCGCGCGGAGGCGATGGAGCGCCCCACCATCCTGGAGGGCTTGCCCGCCATCCGCCTTCCCTCCGACCGTCCCGCCCCGGATGCGTCCTCGAGCCCGGGGACTCCGGGGCCGCTGACGGGCGAGCCCACCGCGCCCCGTGCGGAGGCGCTGTCGCCCGTGGAGACAGGCGTCGCGGAGCCCACCGCGCCTCGCGCCGCGTCGCTGCAGCCCGCGGAGCCGGTGCTTCCGTCGCAGGCCGCGCCCCTGGGAGCCTCGGCATCGCGCCCGTTCGCGGACGCGGGCTCAGGGGCGTCGTTGCCCTTCTCGGACGCGGTGCCGTCGCGCGCCGCGCCGCCCGCAGAGTCCCGTCCTCCGCCGCGCTCCATGGTTCCGCCGCCGCCCCCCATGGCGGCGATTCCGGCCTTCCGTCCGCCGGAGCCCGCGGCTTCGGGCCGGCTGTCGGTGGAGGGGCCCGTCCCCGTCGTTCCCGCGGATGCGTCGCGCCCGGTGGCCCCGCCGCCGTTGCCGTCCGCGGATTTCGGCGCCGCGCAGTTCGACTCCGATTCAGGGGGCTCCCTGCCGTTCATGGAGCCGCCGCCGCCGCCGGACGGTCCGTTCCTCGACGACGAGGAGCTTCCCCCCAGCGCCTATCCCTGGCCGGAACCCCGCGCCGAGGCCGGTTGGCCCTCGGGGTCCGAACCGCGCGCCACCGACCCGCTGCCGCGCTCCTTTGATCCGCCGCGTGTCGCCGAGACGCGCATCCCGGAGGCCCAGCGTCCCACCGCCGTGGCCGTGCCGTCCGTGTCGTCCTCGCGCCCCGGGGTGACGACGCCTTCGAATGGCAGCCGTCCTGCGCCCGCGCCCCTGTCGTCCTCGCGCCCCGGGGTGACGACGCCCTCGAATGGCAGCCGTCCGGCGCCCGCGCCCCTGTCGTCCTCGCGCCCTGGCGTGACGACGCCTTCGAACGGCAGCCGGCCGCTCCCCTCGCACGCCGCGCCCACCATCCAGGTGCCGTCCATCCAGTCCGGAGGGCCGCCGTACGCGCCGTCCGCCCGGGTGGAGATGGAGGCGCTGGGCTCCGGTCCGGCTCCCCGGCCCACGATGCAGGACACGCGGCCGGAGTCCGAGCTGGTCTCGGTGGATCCCCAGGCCCTGGAGTCCGACGCCGGCCTGCCCTACATCACCGCCGAGCCCGAGGAGTTCCAGGCCGCCCGCGATGCCCACGCGGACACGCATCCGCGCATCTCCATGCCGCGGACCTCGCGCCGCGAGGAGCCCCAGCAGGCCCGCGTGGTGCTGGACGAAGCCCTCCTGGGGGAGGCCAGTGTGTCGTCCGGCCGCCGGGACTCCGACACCGGTTCCAATCCCGGCAGGAGCCGCACGGGTTCGCGCAAGGCGCGCGGTTCATCGCCGGGCTCGCCCTCGCGTCCGAACACCGCGACGAACATGCGCGCCGTCGCGTCCAGCCGCACGACGCCCGCCGTGGATCCGGACGAGTCGTCCACCTCGCGGAACTCGCGCGAGGAGACCCGCCGCAAGGCCATGCCGACGCGGCCGGAGTCCGCGGAGTCGCCCCGTCCCTCGCGTCGCGAGTCGGCGCCCGCGCGCGGCGGCTTCCTGCGCTCGCTGCTGGTGTTCATCGTCCTGCTGGGAGTGGTGGCGCTCATCGTGGGCCTGGGACTCCACTTCGTCCCGGAGCTGCGCGTGGCCGTCGGCCTGGAGCAGTCCAGGACCTTCACGCCGCCGCCGCCCACGCGGGTCCAGGACCCCACGCTGCCTGTCGCCCCCCCGGCGCGCCCCATCGCGCGTCCCGCCGAGGACGTGGCCC
>NZ_RAWD01000183.1:0-19572 GCF_003612065.1 Corallococcus sp. CA047B | reverse complement strand
ACGGCATACGAGATTACTACGCGTCTCGTGGGCTCGGTGGGACGGGCCGCAGGCCCCGAGGTCGCCATCATGGACGACACAGGCGCGCTGTTGCCTCCTGGGGGCCTTGGTGAAGTCGTCATCCGGGGCCCCAACGTCATGGCGGGCTACGTGAACAACCCCGAAGCCAATGCGCGCGCCTTCACGCACGGATGGTTTCGCACGGGGGACCAGGGCACGCTCGACGCGGAGGGCTACCTGCGGCTCACCGGCCGGCTCAAGGAATTGATCAATCGCGGCGGGGAGAAGGTGAGCCCGCTGGAGGTGGACACCGTGCTGTTGGATCATCCCGCCGTGCAGCAGGCCGTCACGTTCGCCCTGCCCCATCCGAAGCTCGGTGAGGACGTGGCCGCCGCCGTCGTGCTGCGCGAGGGCCAGCACGCCACCGAGCGCGAGCTGCGCGACTTCGTCTCCGCGCGCGTGGCCGACTTCAAGGTGCCCCGCCGCATCGTGCTCCTCACGGAGCTGCCCAAGGGTCCCACCGGCAAGGTGCAGCGCATCGGGCTGGCGGAGCGGCTGGGGCTCACGTCATGAGGATCGCCATCTTCGGCGCGGGCGCCATCGGCGGCTTCCTTGGCGTCAAGCTGCTCCAGGCCGGCGCGGACGTCACCTTCATCGCGCGGGGGGCCCATCTGGACGCGATGCGCACGAACGGCGTCACCCTCACGAGCGGCGGCGAGACGGTCACCGTGCGACCGCACTGCACCGACTCCCCCGACGACGCGGGACCGCAGGACTACGTGTTCCTCACGTTGAAGGCCCACGCGCTGCCCGCCGCCGCACCGCAAATCGCCCGGCTGCTGGGCCCGGAGACGGCGCTCGTCACCGGCATCAACGGCGTGCCCTACTGGTACTTCCACGGGCTCGAGGGTCCCTACGCAGGCCGCCACGTGGAGAGCGTGGATCCAGGCGGCGTGCTCTTGCGCACCCTGCCCCCGGAGCGCGTCATCGCCACGGTGGTGTACCCGGCCGCGGAGGTCGTCTCGCCCGGCGTCATCGTCCACACGTACAACGACCGCGTCACGTTGGGCGAACCGGACGGCAGCAAGAGCCCGCGCATCCAGGCCCTCTCGCAGCTCATGATGAAGGCGGGCCTGAAGTCCCCGGTGCGCCCGCGCATCCGCGATGAAATCTGGGTGAAGCTCTGGGGCAACCTCGCCTTCAACCCGCTGTCCGTACTCACCGGCGCCACGCTCGACGTCCTCGCCCGGCAGCCGGACCTGCGCGCCGTGGCCCGAGCGATGATGGTGGAGGCCCAGGCCGTGGCCGAGGCCCTGGGCACCCGCTTCCTCATCGACGTGGACCAGCGCATCCAGGGCGCCTCCCAGGTCGGCGCGCACAAGACCTCCATGCTCCAGGACCTGGAGCGCGGCCGCCCGATGGAGATCGACGCCCTGCTGGGCGCCGTCGTGGAGCTGGGGCAGCTCGTCGGCAGGCCCATGCCCCTGTGCGAAAGCACCCTGGCCCTGGTGCGCGAGCGGGCGCGCCAGTCCGGCGGCTACCCGGCCCGCGCGACGCCGGAAGCGACTTAAGCGGGCGGCATCACGCCCAGGTACTCGAGCGGATCCACCGGCTTGCCGTCCACGCGCACCTCGAAGTGCACGTGCGGGCCGGACGTGCGGCCGGACTCGCCCACCGTGGCGATGACCTGCTCGCGGCGCACCTTCTGTCCCGTGCGCACGCGCAGGTCCCGGTTGTGCGCGTACAGGGTGATCAACGTGGACGAGTGCTCCACGATGACGATGAGGCCGTAGCCCTTCTGCTCGCCCGCGTAGAGGACCGTGCCCGCCTGCGCCGTCTTGATGGGCGTCCCCGCGGGCGCCGCCAGGTCGATGCCGTCATGCGGTTCGCGGCCCTTCTTGCCGAAGCGGCCATACAGCACGCCGCGCAACGGCCAGTCGAGCAGCCCCTGCGTGGCCAGCTTCGGACGCGACGGCGCGCCCGGCCGCCCCGACACCACGCGCGCGCGGGGCGGATCCTCCTTGCGCGTCACCACCGGTCCCGAGCGGCGCGGCGTGGACACCGGCGCCTGCCCCGGCTTCGTCAGCACCAGCTCCGGCTCCTCGTCGGACAGCGGCCCGGGGTCCCCGTACTGTGGCCGCTCGCTGCCCGGAATCAGCAGCTCCCGACCCACCGACAATTCCTTCGGGTCCTTGATGCCGTTGGCCAGCGACAGCTCTTCCACCGTGATGCCGTACGTCTTGGCGATGCGGTACATCGTCTCGCCCGCGGCCACGCGGTGGCGCACGGACACCAGCTCCGGCTCTTCGTGAGAAGGCCGCAGCGCGAACGCCAGCGGCTTGCCGCTACCGGGAGACTCGGGCAGGGCCCCCGCGGTCTCCAGGCCCGGGGAGGACGCCGCCCGGGTGCCCACGCAGCCGCCCAACAGCACGGCCGCGAGCAACACCCAGAGCGCCCTTCCCGCTCGGCTGGAGCCGCGTGTCTCCAACCTCAGGCACCGCCCGACTCGTGCCGGGTGAAGCCCTTGAGGCTCCAACCCGACAGCTCGGGGATGCGACCGTGGTCGGTCATCTCGAAGTGCAGCGGCGTCACCGACACGCGCTTCTCGTCCAGCACGGCGTTGCAGTCACTGCCCGGAATGTCCTGGTGGGCGTACTCGGTGCCACCAATCCAGTAGTACTTGCGGCCGCGCGGGTCTTCCTTCTCCACGACGTTGTTGCCGTAGGAGTGCCGGCCCTGCGTGGTGATGACGTAGCCGTCCGGCTCCACGCCCCCGGGGATGTTCACGTTGAGGAGCATCCGGGGCGGCAGGGGCCGCGACAGCGCCTCCTCCACCAGCGAGCGCGCGAAGCGGCCCGCCGGCTTGAAGTCGAACGGACCGCGCGTCACCAGGCTGAACGCGATGGCGGGCACGCCCAGGAACGCCGCCTCCATGGCCGCCGCCACCGTACCGGAGTACATGACGTCGTCCGCGAGGTTCGCGCCGTGATTGATGCCGGAGACCATGAGCTGGGGACGATTGTCCTTCAGCAAGTGGTTCATCGCCAGATACGAGCAATCCGTGGGGGTGCCGTCCACGGAGAACCACCGCTCGCGCACCTCCTTGATGCGCAGCGGCCGGTGCAGGCTGATGGAGTGGGAGGCAGCGCTCTGCTCCCGGTCGGGCGCCACCACCCACACCTCGCCCAGGGGGCTCACCGCCTCCACGAGCGTCTGGATGCCTTCGGAGAAGTAGCCGTCGTCGTTGGAGACGAGGATGCGGGGGCGGGAGGAGCTCACGGTCACTTCTTCTTCGCGAAGGAGCGGAAGGCGGACATGCCCGCGTAACGCGCGCCGGCCCCCAGCTCTTCCTCGATGCGCAGCAGCTGGTTGTACTTGGCCACGCGGTCGGAGCGCGACGCGGAGCCCGTCTTGATCTGCCCGCAGTCCAGGCCCACCGCGAGGTCCGCGATGGTGGTGTCCTCGGACTCGCCGGAGCGGTGGCTCATGATGGACGTCATGCCCGCCTTGTGCGCCATGCGCACGGCGTCGAACGTCTCCGTCAGCGTGCCAATCTGGTTCACCTTCACCAGGATGGAGTTCGCCGTGCCCGTCTGGATGCCGCGACCCAGGCGCTCCACGTTGGTCACGAAGAGGTCGTCGCCCACCAGCTGCACCTGGTTGCCCAGCGCGTCGGTGAGCTTCTTCCAGCCCTCCCAGTCATCCTCCGCCATCCCGTCCTCGATGGAGATGATGGGGTACTTCTGCGCGAGGCCCCGGTAGTACTCCAGCAGGCCCTGCGAGTCGTACTCCTTGCCCTCGCCCTTGAGCTTGTACTTCTTGGAGCCCTTGTCGAAGAACTCGCTGGCCGCCACGTCCAGCGCCAGGAACAGCTGCTCGCCCGCCTTGAAGCCCGCCGCGTCGATGGCCTCCATGATGAGCTTGAGCGCCTCCTCGTTGGCCGGCAGGTCCGGGGCATAGCCGCCCTCGTCGCCCACGCCCGTGGCCAGCTTGCGGTTCTTCAAGATCTTCTTGAGCGCGTGGAACACCTCCGCGCCCCAGCGCAGGCCTTCCGCGAAGGACTTCGCGCCGGCGGGCACCACCATGAACTCCTGCACGTCCACGCGGGTGTCCGCGTGCGCGCCGCCGTTGAGGATGTTCATCAGCGGCACGGGCAGCGTGCGCGCCTGGAGGCCGCCCACGTAGCGGTACAGGGGCAGGCCGTGCGCGTCCGCCGCGGCGCGCGCGGCGGCCATGGAGACGGCGAGGATGGCGTTGGCACCCAGCTTCGCCTTGGTGGGCGTACCGTCCAGCTCAATCATCCGCGCGTCCAGGGACACCTGGTCCACGGCGTCCATGCCCACGAGCGCGGGGCCAATCGTGTCGCGCACGTGGTCCACGGCCTTCAGCACGCCCTTGCCCAGGTAGCGCTGCTTGTCCCCGTCCCGCAGCTCGTGCGCTTCGTGCTCGCCGGTGGAGGCGCCGGAGGGCACCGTCGCACGGCCACGAGAGCCACCCACCAGGAGGACTTCGGCCTCCACGGTCGGGTTGCCACGGGAATCGAGCACTTCACGCGCCAGGATTTGAGCGATCTCGGTCATAGGGCGCCGGTTCTACGAGGCACGGCGGGAACGGGCAAGCGCGCTCGCACTCCGGACTGCTACAGTGTCCAACCGCCGAATGCCTCCTCCTCCCAAGCGCCGCGCCACGGGCCCGGACCCCCTTCCCGGCCAGCGTGCCCGGGGCGCCCTCATGGGCCTGGCCGTGGGCAACGCCCTGGCCATCCCCACGGCGGGTCGGCCGTTCTACGCGCCGGCCTTCCCGGAGCTCGCCGTGGGCCCCTACCAGGACCTGCACGGCGGTGGCCCCCATGAGCTGAAGAAGGGCCAGGTGAGCGAACCCACCCAGCTCGCCGTGGCGCTGGCGCTCAGCCTGCGCGACATGAAGCGCTATGACGCGGCGGACGCGCTGCGCCGCTACCGGGCCTGGCAGGCACACGCCTTCGCGGTCAGCGACCCCATGAAGGAGGTCCTGGAGGAGTGCGACACGGGCCTGGCGAACGCCGTCCGGGGCGCCGGCAAGCGCGTCTGGCAGAAGAACTTCCGCCGCGTGGCCAACGCCGGCGCCCTGGCCCGCGTGGTGCCCCTGGGCGTCCTGCTGTCAAAGGACCCCTTCGCCCTGGCGCAGGCGGCCATGGAGGACACCGCCCTCACCCACTTCGACCCGCGCAGCCAGCTCGCCAGCGCGGGGCTGTGCGCCGCCATCGCCAAGGCGATGACGGGCGGCCCCAACCTCAAGCCCGAGGACCTGCTGCCCGCCGCGGAGACCGGCATCTCCCTGGCCGGCGCCGCCCTGGCGCGGCAGGAGCCGGACTTCGTCCAGGAGGTGGCCCGCGCCTCCATGCTCCTGCGCGAGGACCTGGCCCTGGCGGCCCAGAAGGACCCGCAGCTCTACGGCCCGGAGCTGCACCTGCACCGCCCCGGCAACAACGCGGTCCGGGCCGCCTTCCGGCTGGCCTTCTGGGAACTCATCCACGTGCCCACCGCGCAGGCGGCGCTCCTGGACGTCATCCACCGGGGCGGCGACACGGAGGTCCACGCCGCCGTCACCGGAGCGCTGCTGGGCGCCTTCCACGGCGAGGGCGCGCTGCCCGAGGAATGGCGCCAGAAGGTCCTCCTGGCGTGCCAGCCCTACAACCCGTACCAGAAGGGGACGGTGATGTGGGAAGTCTACCACCCCCGGCACCTGCTGCTGCTGGCCCCGGGCTAGGGACGCTGCGGCGTCGCTGCTTCCCCGCAAGCAAGAAGCCCGCGGAGGACTGTCTGGAGGACGGTCCGACCGTGGGCTTCGGGACACGCCGTGGCCTGGGGGCCACGGGAATGGGGGGCGTCAGAGGTCGATGACGACAACGCCTCGCGACGGCTTGTCTTCCTCGGTGTCCGTCCTCCGGTGGGGACGGTCATCGGGAACAGGCAGTGGAAGCTCCACCACCGGCCGCTCGTAATCCTCGCGGCGAAGCCGCTCGCGGCGCTTGATCTCTTCGATAATGAAAGCGTCGAGCATGGGTTCGGTCTCTCCCTCAGCCTACGTACCCCGATGTACGCCCGCCGTCCCGCCCCCTTACCACTTCCACTTCTCTTTGATGCAAATTAAGAACCCCTGTTTCTTCATGGGTGCGCCGCCGTGATTCTGCATGGCTGCTCGTCCACCTCCCGACATCCCGGCCAGAGCAACCGTGGCGCGGATGTCATGGGAAACCCAGCGGACGTTCAAAAATTGCCTGATCCTAATACGCCCGAGCCGCGCCGCAACCCAACCCGTCTCAGGTGACCCTCGAGGGCATTCGCGGCACGGTTCCAGCCGAAAAGCGCCCGCCTGCCTCCCTGCTCCTTGCACGACGAACGTCGCACCGGGAAACAGACAGGCAGGCGGCTTTTGACGCAATCCGTCAAGGACGGACGGACTTCAGGGGGCTTCCGCGCGGCGCTTGAAGGCGTCCAGCATCTTGGGGAGCTGGTTGTCCACGAGCCCGTTGACGATGGCCTTGGGCACGAGCATGCCCAGGGCCATCTCCACGTTGTAGGTCGCGCGCGTCTTGCCCTCGCCGTCGGGCTCCAGGGTCCAGCTGCCCTTGTTGTCCTTCATGACCTCGCCGTTCACGAAGGTCCAGGACATGCGCTTGGGGCGCTCCTCGGTGACCTTGATGGTGTAGCGGATGGTCTTCACCACATCGACCTCGTAGTGGACCTGGACGGTGTTGCCCTGGCGCTGCGAGGTGGAGACCTTCTTCACCTCCGACAGGAACTCCGCGTAGCGGTCGTAGTCGGTGATGATGTCGAAGACCTTCTCGATCGGGGCATTGATGGTGATGGTGCGCGTGGCGCCGGCCATGACGGTGTCTCCTGGTGAGAAGGGGGCAGGCTACAGCGCGTAGCCCGGCTTCTTGTCGAACTTGTGCACGGACTGGATGAAGCGGACGGTGCCCGTCTTGCTGCGCATGACGACGGAGTGCGTCTCACAGCCACCGCCGAAGAAGCGCACGCCCTTGAGGAAGTCACCGGTGGTGACGCCCGTGGCGGCGAACATCACCTCGCCCTTGGCCAGCTCCTCGGCGGAGTAGATCTTGTGGATGTCGGTGATGCCCATCTTCTTCGCGCGCTCGATTTCGCCCTGGTTGCGGGGCACCAGCCGGCCCTGCATGTCCCCGCCGGTGGCGCGGATGGCCGCCGCGGCGATGACGCCCTCGGGCGCGCCGCCAATGCCCATCAGCACGTCCACGCCGGTGCCCTCGAAGCAGGTGGCGATGGCGCCCGCCACGTCGCCGTCCTCGATGAGCCGCACGCGGGCGCCCGCGGCGCGGACCTCCTTGATGAGGTCGGCGTGGCGCTCACGGTCGAGCGTCATCACGGTCAGGTCCTCCACGTAGACCTTCATGCGCTCCGCGATGGCGCGCAGGTTCTCCGTGGGGGACTTGGTCAGGTCGATGGCGCCCTTGGCGCGCGGCCCCACGGCGAGCTTCTCCATGTACGTGTCGGGCGCGTTGAGCAGGCCACCATGGCTGGACATGGCCACGACGGAGATGGAGCCCGGGCGGCCGTAGGCACAGAGGTTCGTGCCCTCCAGCGGATCCAACGCGATGTCGACCTCCGGGGCGCCCGGCTCACGGCGGCCCACGCGCTCGCCGATGTAGAGCATGGGCGCCTCGTCGCGCTCGCCCTCGCCGATGACGACGGTGCCGTCGATGTTCAGCGCGTCGAAGGCGCGCCGCATCGCGTCCACGGCCACCTGATCCGACTCGTTCTTGTTGCCGCGGCCCATGAGGCGGGCGGAGGCGATGGCCGCCATCTCGGTGACGCGCACGACCTCCATTGCCAGGTTGCGATCCATTGTGGTGCTCCTCGTTCGGGAAATTCGGGATGGGAAATCAGGGGCCTGGGCTCAGCCAGCGTCCAGGGCCTTCAGTCGGGAGAGGGCTTCGGGCATGCGCCGGGGCTTGCCGTCGCGCCCCACGCAGGCGTGCATCGTGCGGCCGGTGCACAAGAGCGTGGGCGATTCGCCGTCGCGCAGCAACTCGTAGGTGAATACGAGCGACGCATGACGCAGCTCGCTGAGCGTGGCGCGGATGACGAGCAGGTCGTCGTAGCGCGCGGAGGCCTTGTAGTGGGCGCTCGCCTCCACCACGGGCAGCAGCAGGCCGGTGCTCTCCAGCTCGCGGTAGCTGCCACCGTGGGCCCGGAAGAACTCACTGCGCGCGAACTCGAAGTAGCGGAAGTAGTTCGCGTAGTACACGACCCCCATCTGATCCGTGTCGCCGTAGATGACGCGCAGCCGTGCCTCGACCATTGGGCCGCCCATATCAGGGCGGGGTGACGTGTCCAAGCGGTGGGGACGCATGTTGGTTGCTTCTGACCATCCGGCCGGGGAGGCTGTCCGCCATGTCGCGTCTTCTGACCACTCTCGCCGTGCTGTCCGCCCTGTCCGCCCTGCCCGCCCAGGCGAAGGCCCCGAAGCTCACGCTGTTCATCAGCGTGGACGCGCTGGGCAGCGACCTGCTCCTGCGCAACCGCCCGCGCCTCACGGGCGGTCTGGGCCGGCTGCTCGACACGGGGGCGTACTACCCCTACGCGCGGTATGCCTACGCGGAGGCGCGTACCGCACCGGGTCATGCCACGCTGGCCACCGGCGCGAACCCCTGGCGCCACGGCATCGTGGACAACGACGTCTATGAGCGCGCCAGCGGACAGGCCGTGCAGGTCTACCTGGACCCGACGCATCAGGTGCTGGAGGGGGTCACCGTCCCCACGGCGGACAGCAGCCCGGCGAACCTGATGGCGGAGACGCTGGCGGACCGGCTGCGCGTGGCCACGCAAGGCCGGGGCAAGGTGGTGGCGCTGTCGTTCAAGGCGCGTGCGGCCATTCCGCTGGCCGGGCGGACGGGCCAGGCGTGGTGGTTCGACGAGGCCACCGGGAAGATGGTGACGAGCACCTGGTACGCGAAGGAGGTGCCCGCGTGGATGCAGGCGTTCAACGCGCGCAAGCTGGCGGACGCGGGCTTCAGCAAGACGTGGGAGCTGCTGCGCCCGCGCGCCGAATACGTGGGCGAGGACGACCGCGCCACGGAGCCGCCGGATCCCTACAGCATGGGCCGCACGTTCCCCCACGCCCTGAATGGCGGGCTCAAGGCGCCAGGGCCCGGTTCGTACCGCGTCTTTAGCGTGTCGCCCCTCTCGCATGACCTGCTGGTGCAGTCCGCGAAGGCGGCGCTGGAGGGCGAGGGCCTGGGCAAGGACGACGTGCCGGACATCCTCGCGGTGAGCTTCAGCGGCACGGACGCGGTGTTCCACGCGTTCGGTCCGTACTCGTGGGAGATGCAGGACACGCTGCTGCGGTTGGATCAAGCGATGGGCGAGCTCATCACCGCCGCCGAGCGCGCGGCGGGAGGCAAGGCCCACCTGACCATCGCGCTGTCCGCGGACCATGGCGGCGCGGAGATCGCGGAGGCCTGGGCCCAGGCGGGCGTGCCCGCGGTGCGGCTCAACCCGGTGGAAGCGGCGAAGGGACTCGCCCAGGAGCTGCAGGCGAAGTTCAAGGCCGACGTGACGGTGAAGCTGCTGGAGCTGGACGTGTACCTGGGCGGCAAGGCGCTGGAGTCGGGGCAACTGGACGGCGTGGCGGTGCGCAGGGCGGCGGCCGCGTGGCTCGCGAAGCAGCCCTTCACGGTGCTGGCGGTGGCGAAGGACGACCTGGACACGGCGCCGGACACCGGAGGCCTGGTGGCGCCGCTGCGGCGCGGCTACTACCCGCAGCGCAGCGGGGATGTGCTCTTCGTGTCGAAGCCGTTCTACGTGGTGAGCGACTACCCGCGCGGGACGAACCACGGCACGCCGTATTCCTACGACACGCAGGTGCCGGTGGTGTTCGCGGGCAAGGGCGTGAAGCCGGGCCTGTACCTCCAGGAGATCGATCCGGTGGACGTGACGCCCACGCTGTCCGCGCTGCTGGAGATGGGGATGCCCGCGTCGGCGGAAGGCAAGCCGCGCGCGGAGGCGCTCACCGGGAAGTAGGGACGCCGCCCTGACGGAAGGGCAGGTCGAGCCGGTTTCCACCGGCCCGCCCTGCCCTTTTCATTCCGTCAGATGAGGAACCGCGTCAGCCCTGTGCCGCCGAGCGGGGCTTGCGCGTGGACTTCTTCGTCGTCTGGATCTCCAGCGACAGGTCCATGGCCCGCGCCGAGTGCGTCAGCGCGCCCATCGACACGAAGTCCACGCCCAGCTTCGCGAGCCGGGGCAGCCGGTCCAACGTGACGCCGCCGGAGACTTCAATGGGGACCCGGCCGGCCGTCAGCTTCACGGCCTCGCGGATCTGCGCGTCGTCCATGTTGTCCAGCATGACGACGTCCGCGCCCGCGGCGATGGCCTCCGCGAGCTGCTTGAAGTTGGTGACCTCCACTTCAATCTTCACCAGGCGGGGGCCATTCAGCTTCGCGCGGTGGATGGCTTCGGTGATGTCACCGCCCACGGCCGCGATGTGGTTGTCCTTGATGAGGATGCCGTCAAAGAGGCCGAAGCGGTGGTTGGACGCTCCGCCCATGCGCACCGCGTGCTTCGCAAGGCCCCGCATGCCCGGCGGCGTCTTGCGCGTGTCGAGCACCCGCAGCTTCGAGCCCCGCACGGACGTCATCGCCTGCTGGGCCAACGTCGCGATGCCGGCCGCGCGCTGCACCAGGTTGAGCGCGGTGCGCTCGGCGGCGAGCAGTGAACGCAGCTTGCCGTGGACGCGCGCGGCGACCACCTTCGGTTTGATTTCGTTGCCGTCCTGCTTGAGGACCTCCACCTCCACTTCCGCGTCCACCATGTGGAAGACGCGGACGAAGGCGTCCAGGCCGGCGATGATCATCTGCTCCTTCGCGACCAGCTCCCCACTGCCCTCCGCATCGGCGGGGACCACCGCCAGCGAGGTGACGTCCCCCGCCGCGCCAAGGTCCTCGTCCAGGGACAGCGCGATGAGCCGATCGAGATAATCCTGCTGCACTTCCGCCTCCTACCGACGGGCCTTGCGGGCCGCCGGTTTGCCCCGGGTGGTCTTCTTCGCCGTGGCCTTCTTCGCCCCGGCCTTCTTGCCCGCCGCCTTCTTCGCGGAGGTCTTCCGGGCGGGCGCCTTGCGGGCACCACCCTTCTTCGCAGCGCTCTTCTTGCCCGCCGCCTTCTTCGCGGCCGGCTTGCCTCGGGATGCCTTCTTCGCCGCGGCCTTCTTGCCCGCCGCCTTCTTCGCGGGAGCCTTCTTCGCCGCGGCCTTCTTGCCCGCCGCCTTCTTCGCGGGAGCCTTCTTCGCCGGGGCCTTCTTCGCGGCCGCCGCCTTCTTCGCCGGAGCCTTCTTGGAAGACGCGGTCTTCTTGCCGGGCGCCTTCACGGCCCCTTCCGCCTCCGGAGCCTCACGGGTGTCGCCACCCTCCTTGGCCCGGTCGAACTCGCGCATCGCATCGTCCACGAGGCCCATGCTCATGTACGCGACGCCCAGGTCGTGGTGATCCGCGGCGGACAGCCCTTCCTTGGTGCCTTCGCGCAGCTTGTTGAGCGCGTCCTCCACCACGGGGTCGGCGGTCTGGGGCGCTTCCCCGGCGGCCTCCGCCTCCATCTCACCCTTCAGCTCCTGGCCCAGGTTCACGTCGTCCTTCGACGCCTTGGGCTCGGTGGCCACCTTCACGTGCGCGCTTTCGGACGCCGCGAGGGTGGAGGTCTCGGACTCGGTGCTGACCGGTAACGGCGACGGCGTCTCGGGCTCGGACATTTGGGGCTCCGGGGCGATGCGCTGGAGGTGATCCTGCAGCTTGACCGTGCGCTCCTGGAGCTCCGCCACCCGGGCCTGGTCCTTCGCCACCACGTCCGGCGGAGCACGGGCCACGAAGCTCGGGTTGTCCAGTTTGCGCTGCACACTGGTGAGTTCCTGCTCGGCGCGGGCGATCTCCTTCTTCAGGCGGTCGCGCTCCGCGTCCAGATCCACGAGGCCCGCCAACGGGACGTAGATCTCCAGATTGCCGCTGACGAACGCCGCCGCCTGCGGAGGCTTGGCGCCCGGCGGGCCCACGAGCACTTCCGACAGGCCGGCCAGCGGCATCAGGTACGCGCGCCAGCGCTCCAACAGCTCGCGCGTCGTCGCGTCCGGGCTCTGCACCACCGCCTTCACCTTCGCGGACGGCGGCAGGTTGCTCTCACCGCGCAGCGTGCGCAGGCCCTCGATGGCCGCGATGACCGGTGCCATCTCCGCTTCCGCGGACGCATCCACGCGCGCCGCGTCCGGCTCCGGATACGCCGCGATGCAGATGCTCTCCGTGGGCCGGGACATCGGCAGCTTCTGCCAGATCTCCTCGGTGATGAACGGCATGAACGGGTGCATCAGCCGCAGGATGCGATCCAGGCAGTACACCAGCACCGCGCGCGTGGTGTCCTTGGCCTCGGCGTCCTCGCCGTACAGCGAGCCCTTCGCCAGCTCGATGTACCAGTCGCAGAACTCCGCCCACAGGAACTGGTACAGCGTGGAGGCCGCCTCCGCGAAGCCGTACACCTCCAGCGACGCGCGCGTCTCCTGCGTGGCCTTCTGCAACCGGGAGAGGATCCACCGGTCCGCCAAGGTCAGCGTGCGGCCCTCCAGCGGCGTCTTGTCCAGGCTGAAGTCGCCCATGTTCATCAGGGCGAAGCGGCTGGCGTTCCACAGCTTGTTGCAGAACGCCTTGTAGCCACCCAGGCGGTCCATCGACAGCTTGATGTCACGGCCCTGCTGCGTGAGCGACGCGAGCGTGAAGCGCAGCGCATCCGCGCCGAACGCGGGCATCCCCTGCGGGAAGCGGTTGCGCAGCGAAGGCTGGAGCGCGTCCACCTTGGCGCCCAGGATGACGTCCAGGGGATCGATGACGTTCCCCTTCGTCTTGGACATCTTCTCGCCCTTCTCGTCGCGCACCATCGCGTGCAGGTACACGGTGCGGAAGGGCACGTCGTTCATGAAGTGCAGGCCCATCATCATCATCCGGGCGACCCAGAAGAAGATGATGTCGTGGCCCGTCTCCATGACGGACGTCGGGTAGAAGGTGTTCAGCTCCGGCGTCTGGCGCGGCCAGCCCAGCGTGGAGAACGGCCACAGCGCGGACGAGAACCACGTGTCCAGCACGTCCGGGTCCTGCACCAGGTCCGTGCCGCCGCACTTCGGGCAGGACTCCGGCGTCGTGCGCGACACGATGACCGCCGCGCTGTCCAGCGAACGCTCCTCGCCCGCGGGGCTGCACGCCGCGCAGTACCAGGCGGGAATCTGGTGGCCCCACCACAGCTGGCGGCTCACGCACCAGTCATGGATGTTGCGCATCCAGTGGTAGTACGTGTTCGTCCAGGACTCGGGGACGAACTTCGTGCGGCCCTGCTCCACCGCCTCGATGGCCGGCTTCGCCAGCGGTTCGATCTTGATGAACCACTGCGGCGACAGGCGCGGCTCCACCACCGTGGCGCAGCGCTGGCAGGTGCCCACGCTCAGCTTGTGCGGCTCTTCCTTCTCCAGGAGGCCCAGCTCCGTCAGGTCCGCCAGCACCTGCTTGCGCGCCTCGAAGCGGTCCACGCCGGCGTACTTGCCGGTGTCCTTCGTCATCCGCGCCGCTTCGTCCAGGATGGACAGCATCGGCAGCTTGTGGCGCAGGCCCGTCTGGTAGTCGTTGAAGTCGTGCGCGGGCGTGACCTTCACCACGCCGGTGCCGAACTCCATGTTCACCAGCTCGCCGTCCGCAATGATCGGAATCTCACGGTCCGTGAGCGGCAGCGCCACGCTCTTGCCCACGAGGTCCGCGTAGCGCGGGTCGTCCGGGTGCACGGCGACGGCGGTGTCACCCAGCAGCGTCTCCGGGCGCGTCGTCGCCACGGTGAGCGTGCGGTCCGTGCCCTTCACCGGGTAGCGGATGTGCCAGAGCGAGCCGTTCTTCTCCTCGTGCTCGACCTCCAGGTCGCTCAAGGCCGTGCGGCACGACGGGCACCAGTTGATGAGCTTCTGGGCCCGGTACATCAGGCCCTCTTCGTACAGGCGGACGAAGACTTCGCGCACCGCGGCCGAGGACTGCTCGTCCATGGTGAAGCGCTCGCGGCTCCAGTCCAGCGACGCGCCCAGGTAGCGGTGCTGCTCACCGATGCGAGCGCCGTACTTGCCCTTCCACGTCCAGACGCGCTCGAGGAACGCCTCGCGGCCCAGGTCGTGGCGGCTCTTGCCCTCGGACTTCTTGAGCTCCTTCTCCACCACCATCTGCGTGGCGATGCCCGCGTGGTCCGTGCCCGGCAGCCACAGCGCGTTGAAGCCGCTCATCCGCTTCCAGCGCGTGAGGATGTCCTGGATGGTCGCGGTGAGCGCGTGGCCGATGTGCAGGCTGCCCGTGACGTTGGGCGGCGGCAGCACGATGCTGAACGGCGGCTTGGCGGAAGTGGGCTCGGCGCGGAAGTAGTCGCGCTCCAGCCAGTGGTTGTACCACCGCGCCTCCACTTCGGAGGGCTCGTAGGCCTTGGACAGTTCAGTCGTGTCAGTCATTGAAGACGGCCGGCCCCCGACGGGGCCGGCGGGGAATCAGGGGGGACTGCGAATCAATGCTGGGTCTCGCGGTCCTTGATGAGCCGCTCCAGCTCCTGCCGGATGATGGTCTCCGCCAGCTGCGGTACGACCTCCCAGGCAATCTTCTCGATGACCTCGCGGGAGGCCTTCGACAGGGCCTCGCGAAGCAGGGCCTCGCCTCCATCCGCGGGACGGCGCGAGGGCGCGGCGGCCGGCGTGGGCCCGCCGATGTCGAGCGAGATCTCCTCCGCGCCGCTGTGCTCGGGCAGCGAGTCCTCGATGCGGATGCTCTCCGGACGGGCCTGCACGGCGGCGGGCGCCGCGGCCGGAGCCCCCAGACCGAACGGATCCCGTGCGCGGGCGGCCGGCGGAACCGCCGCGGGCGGATGCGAGGGCGGCAGCGGCGTGCCCCCGGCGGGAGGACGCGGGAACCCGCCCGGGATGTTCGGAGCGCCAGGGCCCGGAGGACGCGCGGCCATGCCCGGAGGCGGCGGCACGCCAGGACCCGGAGGACGCGCACCCGGGGGAACGGCGCCCGGAGGCGGACGCGCCATGCCCGGAGGCGGCGGCACGCCAGGGCCCGGAGGACGCGCACCCGGAGGCGGCACGCCCGGCCCGGGAGGACGCGCGCCCGGAGGCGGCGGCACGCCAGGACCCGGAGGACGCGCACCCGGGGGAACGGCGCCCGGAGGCGGACGCGCCATGCCCGGAGGCGGCGGCACGCCAGGGCCCGGAGGACGCGCACCCGGAGGCGGCACGCCAGGACCCGGAGGACGCGCGCCCGGAGGCGGAGCGCCAGGACCCGGAGGACGCGCACCCGGAGGCGCGGCGGCGGGCGGCTGCGGCGCGGCGGCCTGGGGCGGCACGGGCGCGGCCGTCTGCGGGAACACGCGCGTCGCGGCGGACGCGGGCATCGTGTTGGACTTCTGGCCCACCAGCGCCTTCACCTTGTCGAGGAGGATCTGGCTCTCGAAGGGCTTGGTGATGTGGTCGTCCGCCCGGGCGGCCTTCGCGCGGTTCTCGTCGAACGCCTCGAAGGTGCCGGCCAGCAGCAGCACGGGAATGGCCTGGGTGGAGGGGTCGCTCTTGAGCGCCTCGCACACCTCGTAGCCGCTCTTGCCGGGCATCATCACGTCGGCAAGCACCACGTCCGGGCGCAGCTCACGCGTGCGCGTGATGGCGTCCAGCCCGTTGTCCACCGCGGTCACCTGGAAGTCTTCCGTCGCGAAGATCATCCCGATCACCTTGCGGATGGTGAGCGAGTCGTCGGCGATCAGTAGATTCTTGGGCATCGGCTCCGGCCTCGGGGGGCGCATACCCCCCTGAATTCGTTTGAGATTTCGGGCGAGCAAGCCTGCCTGCCGGCCCTGTGTCAATCGGAGAAGCTTAGGGTTCGCGCTTCCGGCCGATCAAGAAAACATGCGCTGCAGGTCCAGGAACATCACGGGATCCGGCAGCCCCGGTGCCTTGAACGTGCCCATCAGCTCGGCGGGCTTGAATTTCTGCAGGACACCGAGCACCCGGGTGGCCGCCAGCCCCACGGTCCGCCCGGCCAGCTCCGTGAGGACGAACAATTCCTCCGCCAGCGCGGGCGCCCCCAACAGTGCCGGAACCGAACAGATGGGCCACAGGGCCTGCGCATGCGGGTAGACGCCCGCCACCGGCCCACTCTGCACCGGCAGCACGCTGAAGGACACGCCCTTGGGCACCACCTGGGAGACGTTGTTCAACGGAACGCCGAACAGCACGCCCTGCGACTCCAGCACCAGGGCCCGCTCCGGGGGCACGTCCGTCCAGTGCACGGGCCGGGGCTCGGGCGGCGAAGCCCGGGGGCCCACCCGGTGGGGCAGCGCCTCCACGATGAGCTCCAGGTACAGCCGGTCCTTGTGCAGCACCGCGCCCCGGCTCAAGGGCGCCAGGGAGTCCGCGAGCCCCGGGGGCAGGAGGAAGAACGGATCCCGCGCCACGTCCGCGACCTCCACCACGGAGCGCACCCGCACCGCGAGCGTGGGGCTGACATCAAGCACCACCACCATGCCCGGCACGTCCTCGGGCGGCCCGCCGAGCAGCGCGGACAGGTCCTTCACCTCCAGCACGCCCCGCAGGCTGGTGCCGCGCGCGCCCGGCATGGCGACCTCCATCACGGAGGTGGCTTCCACGGCGTAGCGAGTCTCACCGGCCTCCACCAGAAGGCAGAGCCGACGTCCGCTTTCAAAGGGGGACACGGCCAGGGACCCTAGCAGCGTTCCAGGGCTTGGTGCTAAGCCGTGAACAGTCATGGCGCGACTGCTCCTCGTCGACGACGAAAAGATCGCCCGCAACCTCTACGGCGACTACCTCACGGCCGCGGGACACATCGTCACGGCCGTGCCCACCGTGGCGGACGCGAAGGCCGCCCTCTCCGCCGAGCGGTTCGACGCGGTGGTGACCGACCTCATCCTGCCCGGCGGCGACGGCATGGAAGTGCTTCGCCACGTGCGCGAGCGCTACCCCGGCGTGGAGGTGGTGGTCATCACCGGCCTCGACAAGGTGGCCCCCGCGGTGCGCGCCATCAAGAGCGGCGCGGCGGAGTACCTGGTCAAGCCCGTGGCGCCGGAGGCCCTGCAACACGCCCTGCGCCGCGCGCTCACCACGCGCGACCTGATGCGGGAGAACGCCTCCCTGCGCCAGCACGTCGCGCTCCTGGAGGCGGGACAACGGATCGCCACCACGCTCGACCGCGAGCGGCTGGCCACGGCCACCTCCGACGCGCTGGAGTCCATGGCCGGCGCCTCCGCGGTGATGCTGCTGGAGCGCGACCCTTCCGCCGGCTTCCGCGCGCACGGCATGCGCGGACTGCCCCAGGACCTGCACGACACGCTGGTGCCGGTGATCATCGACCGGCTGTCCGCCACGCGCGAGCCCACGGTGCTCGACGGGCTCCAGGTCCCCTGGCCGCGCACCCTCACCTTCCCCGCCGTGGACGGCGACACGGTGCTGGGCCACGCGGTGCTCTTCCACGACAGCGCGCCCCCGGAGCACCACCCGGAGACGGTGAGCTTCCTCGTGCGCAACTGGGCGCTGGCCCTGCGCAACCTGGGCCGCTTCGCCGCCGTGGAGGACCTGGCGTACGTGGACGACCTCACCCGCCTGTTCAACACGCGCTACCTGCAGCTCGTGCTGGACCGCGAGGTGAACGAGGCCGTGCAGACGCAGCGGCCCTTCTCCCTGCTCTTCCTGGACCTGGACCGCTTCAAGACCATCAACGACACGCACGGGCACCTCGTGGGCTCGCGCGTGCTGGTGGAGGCCGCGCGCGTGCTCAAGGGCTGCGTGCGAGACCCGGACGTGGTGGCGCGCTTCGGCGGCGACGAGTACGTGGTGCTGCTGCGCGGCACCGACTCCGGCGGCGCCCTCAAGGTGGCCGAGCGCATCCGCCGCACCATGGAGACCCACCAGTTCCTGGGGCGTGAGGGCCTGGCGCTGAAGCTCACCACCTGCATCGGCGTGGCCAGCTTCCCCGAACACGCCCAGGACAAGGACCACCTGTTGGATCTGTCCGACCGGGCGATGTACCGGGGCAAGCGCGGCAGCCGGAACGTCGTCTACGTGGCGGCGCAGGACCTGGAAGCCACCCCGGCCGAGCGTCGCCAGGGCCCGCCGACTCCGAACACCCAGGGCTGAAGGCGCCCGGGAGCCACGCGGGACGCCTCCGGGTCCGGGGTTCCTACTTGCGCAGGCTGCCCACGGTGAGGCGCTTGGGCAGCTCCGGATCCACCTCGGCGGCCGCGCCGCCGCCCTCGCCCACCGCCTCCACCTCTTCGTGGGACGCACCGGTGGTGATGAGGCGGTACTTCTGCGACGCCTCGCGGTCGTGCTGGGCCTGCGCGGGATCCAGACGGGCGATGAGCTGCCAGAACAGGGCCGCGTGCTCGCGCTCCTCGTCCATGACGTGGCGCAGGATGGCCTTGGCATCCTCGTTGTCCGTCGCGTCCAGGTGCGCGGCGTAGAGGTTGATGGCGTCCAGCTCCGCCTCGATGTTGAGCCGGATGGAGCGGGCGAGTTCGGAGTCCGTCAGCTTCCGGGGCACCACCGAGTGGAACGGGTTCGTCTGCGGCATGCGGACCTCTGCGACAGGGGGACCGGCCACCCGGGCGTGCGGAACGTCGCCGTCCGGACGCCGGTTGGAGGGTGCCCGCGAGCATCCGTGCGAGCGAGGACGCGGTCAACCGATTCCCGCCGGGGGTGCGTTGCACGTGAACACCTGCCTCCGCCATGCTCCCCGGCATGGAGACCCCCTCGCCGCTCGCGCAACTGCTCCAGGCCCTGGAAGCAGGAGACCTGCCTGCGGCCAGACTCGCGGCGGTGGCCCTGCAGCGCGCCAACGCCCATACCCACCAGGTCGCCGCCGAGGTCCTCCACGAGCTGCGCCAGCCCCTGCTGGGCGCGAAGGCGTACGCCCAGTTGCTTGCCGAGGAAGGGGGCTCCAGCGGCCCCCTGAAGCTGCTGCTCGCGCAGGTGGAGCGGATGGAGCAGATCGTCTCCGACTTCATCCGCCTGGCCAGCGAGCGGCCGGCCCCGCAGCAGCGGCAGTCCCTGGCCGCGCCCATCTGGGCGGCGGCGAAGGTGTTCAGCGTCAACCCGGACTCGGCGCGCATCTCCCTGGAGGTGGAAGCCCCCGAGGACCTCACCATCCTGGGCAACGCGCGGCTCATCGAGCAGCTCACGCTCAACCTGCTCAACAACGCGCGCGATGCCATGGCCGGCCGGGGCCGGGTGAAGGTGCGGCTTGCGCACGAGGGCGCATCTCCCGTCCTGTACGTGGCGGACTGGGGCCCGGGCATCCCCGAGGAGCTGCGCGAGCGCATCTTCGAGCCCTACGTCACCGCCAACAAGCGCGGCACCGGCCTGGGCCTCGCCGTCTGTCGGCGCATCGCGCACGAACACCATGCGCAGATATCGCTCGTGCCCCCGTCCACGATGCACGAGGTGCCGCCCCCGGCCACGGTGTTCCGCGTGCTCTTCCCGCCCACGGACGCGCCC
>NZ_RAWD01000182.1:0-19581 GCF_003612065.1 Corallococcus sp. CA047B | reverse complement strand
GGCCGAACCCGTGGCCCCCACCCCGCCGCCCAGGGCCCAGGGCCCGGCGCCGCGCGACACGGAGCTGGCGTCCAGGGTGGAGGCGCTCACGCAGCAGGTGGCGGACCTGGAGCGCATGGTGGCGCAGCAGGCCCGGGTGATGCGCGCGATGATGGACGCGCTGGAGGCCCGGGGGGCGCTGACGCGCGAGGAGGTCCAGGCGAAGGCCCGGTAGAGACCGCATGGCGCTCCCCTTCCCGTTCCACGAAAAGCTGAAGCTGGAGCTGACCGTCACCGCGGGGGAGCAGGCGTTCGTCATCCCCGGCGGCCAGGTGCAGGCCTTCTCGCTGCGGATGACGCCGTCGGGCTTCACCGGGTCGCTCACGTTCTGGACGTCGCTGGAGAAGGCGGACGCGAAGCTGTTCACCGCCTTCAGCAAGCCGGACCTGATCCGCGTGCGGCTGGCCCTGTCGGGCGTGTACGACCCGCCGCCCGCGCCCCTGCTGGTGCAGGGCATCGTGACGGCGAAGAGCCTGAGGGGTTCGGCGCACGGCAACAAGGACGGCGTCGCGGTGGCCTTCCGGCAGTACACGGTGGAGTTCGCGGACCCCGCGCGCGTGCTGTGGAAGCAGCACCGCCCGGTGGAGCTGCACACCGGCAAGAAGGTGTCGGAGCTGTTGGATCTGCACAAGCCGGGCGGCCTGCTGCTCACGTACGACTGGGACGCGCTGGAGTCGAAGCAGGCGCTGGTGTGCCTGGGCATCGGGGATGACGACCCGTCGGCCAGCTTCCTCGACTTCGTCCTCTGGTTCGTGGACACGCGCGGCGGCGTGCTGACGTACGACAGCCCCAAGGACACGTACACGTTCTCCGCGAAGAAGCCGGCCACGGGCACGGTCACCGCGCTCAGCCGCAAGCACGTGGAGCGCGTGGACGTGGAGCTGCCCCCGGTCATCCGGCACGGCACGCGGGTGCTCAACGGCTTCGGGGCCGCGCCGACCACGGTGGCCCTGCCCCAGGCGCAGGCGGTGGCGGGCGTCAGTCACGACATGCTGGTGCGCACGCCCATCGCGGCGGAGGCCGAAAAGCGCCAGTCGCTGGAGAAGGAACGCCTGCGCCTGCGCAAGCGGCGCCTGCGGCTCACGTTCCTGGACGTGCCCCCCGTCGCGCTGCATCCGGGCGCGCTGATCAAGCTGGACGGGCCGCTCTGGAGTCCGGACCTCACCGGCCTGGGCGAGGACCTGCGCATCTGCGAGCTGTCCTTCGATGGCGCGGGGCTCCAGATCGGTCCGCATGACGGACAGCAGGAGACGATGGAGGGTTACGAGGTCACCCTCTCCGTGCTCCTGGAGCAGAAGTCGGATCCGGTGCCGGGGCTGCCCGCGTACCGGCCGCCCCGCTACCCCATCTACGTCGAGGGCAAGGTGCACAGCCCCGGCGGCGAGGCCAACGATCGCATCTACCTCCAGGTGGATGATCCGAAGACGTCGGTGACGAACTACCGCGTGACGGTGCCGCTGTGGAACAAGACGGTGAGCGTGCCGGCGGAGCCCGGCCTGTTCCCGGGCACGTTCTACTTCCCCCCGTACAAGAACGAGCGCGTGCTGGTGGCGCTGCACTTCGACCATGCGGCCCTGCACCGCTACCTGGACTGGGGCGAGGGCGTGCGGATGCCCCAGGACAGCCAGGGCGATCAGCTGCTCTTCGGCAAGAACGGCACGAACCAGACGGCGATGACGCACGACTACCAGGACGCCAAGCCGGTGTGGAACCTGGGGCGGGTGAACTCGAACGACACGGAGATCATCCGCATCTCCGAGGGCCGGCTCCTCATCCAGACGAAGGAGGAGCCCGGGGGCGCCGCGACCACGCCGACGTACGACGTGACGCCGCAGGTGGAGACCGCGAAGGGCGACCTCACCGCGGGCGTGGACGGCGCGGTGGGCGAGACGACGGCCGCCTATACGGCCTCCACGGCGGCGGTGAACGCCAAGCTCAACGCGGCGTCGGAGGAGACGAGCGCGGCGCTCGCCGCGGCTGAAGCGAAGGTGAAGGACCAGGCCGCCGAATCCCGCACGAAGCTGACGGGCGCGCTCAACGGCCTGGACGGGCAGACAGGCGCGCTCTCCGGAGCCGCCACCGAAGCCAAGGCCGCGCTGGGAGCCCTGAAATGAACGAGCTGCGCGCCGCTGTCGCGAAGCACAAGGCCACCGTGCAGGGCTTCGGCTCGGGCGTGACGCCGAAGCTCACCACCGCGAAGGGCGAGGTGGAGGCCCTGGCGCAGGGGGTGCTGACGCTGGTCGCCACGCTGCGCCCGACGGTGGACGGCACGGTCGGCAAGCTGCTCACCCAGGTCAACGCGGTGAACGTGAAGGTGCTGGACCCCTCCCCCCGCTTCCAGGCGCTGGCCACGGAGGTGCAGGGCCACCGGCAGGCGCTGACGGCCTCGGGCACCAAGGCCCGGGCCTCCGCGGAGTCCCTGGGCAAGGAAGCCGCCGCGAAGAGCCAGGGGTTCGAGGCACAGGCGAAGTCCTCCGCCGAGTCCTCCCAGGGGCAGCTCACCGCGCTCCAGCAACAGGTGGCCCAGCGCTGTGACGCGGACAAGAAGTCCTTCGACGCGAAGCTGAACGCGCGCAAGGGCTCCAAGGCGGACACCGAGGCCCGCCGCTCGCAGGGCCACGCGCTCATCGAGCAGACGAAGACGCAGCTCACCCAGGACCTCCAGGGCGTGGGGACGACGATCGCCGCGGCGCTCGCGGCGGTGCTGGTGCGGCTGGCCACCTCGCGCGACGCGGCGACGGGGCGGAGCACGCAGCTCATCGGCACGCTGGATGGCGCCATCAACGACCCGGTGCGCGCGCTGACGGCGCTGCATCAGGAGATCGTCGGTGCGGGCAAGACGACGCAGCAGGCCCACCAGCAGCAACAGACGGCGCTGGAGACGCAGCAGAAGTCGCTCGTGGCCCAGGTGAAGGCGGCGGCGACGGCGGCGGCCGGCATCGTGGACCCGGTGGACACCCAGGTGGCGCCCTCGCTGACGGCGGGAAAGACGCAGGCCGCCGGGACGCTGGACACGCTGGGCAAGACGGTGGCGGGCCAGGTGGCCACCGTGACGGCGCAGCTCGCGGCGGTGGAGAAGCTCATCGACCAGGTGCAGACGCGCATCGAGGCCGCCATCACCCAGGTGAGCACCACCATCGACGGCCTCGTGCAGGGCACCCTCACGGCGGTGGAGACGCTGAAGGCACCGCTGAAGCAGACGCTGGACGCGGCCTTCACCACGCTGGACACGCTGGTGGCCAGCGTCAGCGCGCTCAAGCAGCAGGTGATGGCGATGTTCGACCTGCTGCCCCAGAAGCTGGAGCAGCTACAGACCCTCTTCCAGCAGCTCGTGGGCTCGCTGGAGGCCCTGCTGGAGCGCGCCCTGGGGCTGCTGGACGCGATTCCCGCGGCGGACCTGCCCAAGCCCCTGGTGAACCCGGCGGTACAGGGCATCAGCCAGGTGGTGAAGCAGATCACCACGCAACTGGGAACCCTCTCCTCCCAGGTGGGCACCCAGCTCCAGACGGTGCAGCAGACCATCGTCTCGCAGGTGGAGACGGTGCAGACGCAGGCCCAGACGCAGATCGACACCGCCACGAACCAGGTCGTGACCCAGATGGGCACGCTCACCCAGTCCGTGCTCCAGGCCATCGAGCAGGCCACGGCCCAGGTGGCGCAAGTCATCGCCACGGGCGTGACGCAGATCAACACCGCGCGCGATCAGGGCGTGCAGCAGATCAAGGCGATGCAGCAGCAGGTGGCCGCCCAGGTGAAGCCGCTGGACACGCAGGTGCCCGAGCGCCTCAAGGCCCTGGACACCCAGGTGGGCACCGGCATCGACGCGGCTGTCCAGGCGATGCAGACGACGCGGACGGCGGCGGAAGGTCAGGTGACGTCCGCGAAGGGCCGCCTGGACACGCACCTGGGCGCGACGAACACCTCCGTGACGGCCGCCCTCAAGTCCCTGGAGGCGGCCCGCACCAGCGCGGAGACGACGCTCGCGGGCCAGGTGGACAAGGCGCTGGCGGCCTTCAAGCAGCGGGCGGAGGCCCTGAAGTCAGGGGCGCAGACGCAGGTGGATGCCGTCACCACCAACGCCACCGCGTCCAAGCCGCAGCTCCTCTCCCCTCTCGATGCGATTGGCACCCAGCTCCAGGGCGGCGCCTTCGCGAAGCCCGTCACCGCGGTGAACGGCCGCGTGACGGCCGCGCTCCAGGCGCTGGGCCCGAAGCTGGACGCGCTCGCCACCTGACGAACCGGGGCTACCTGGGGGACGCGAGGGATGTCGGAGGCTCGGGAGCCTTCGGCGCGGCAGGGGCCTTGGGGGCTTCCGGGACTTCAGCCATCGACGGCCCGGACTCCTGGGTGGACATCTGCCGGGGCAGGTCCGTGCGGATGCGGCTCTCCTGCAGCTCGATGTCCACCGTCTTGGGCACCGGCACGTCCAGCAGGGCCTGCCAGGCGCCATTGGGCGTGGTGAACAGGAAGCTGACCGCCACGGCCTGCTCGGGCGGTAGGGGGATCTTCACCTGCTTCGTGCGGCTCGGGTAGATGACCACCGTCTGCAACACGGTATCGTCCGGGCTGATGACCTTGGCCGCGACGTCCGCGTAGCCCTCCGTCATCGTCGTCTTCGACACGGTGCGGATGAGCATGTACAGCGGCCGGCCCTGGTTGGTGCCCGCCGGGGCCCTGATGTTCACCGTCAGGCTGGGGGACGCGCAGCTTCCGCCCACCATCGCCGCGGCGAGTCCCACCGCCAACCGAACGCCCCTGCCCTTCATGGCACCACCCCACGGAATGGCGCCCACGGCTCACCACGCAGACCGAAACTGATCTCCAACACCTGCTCGTTCGCCGCCATCCCCCGCCCCGGAAGCACCCACACCACGTTCTGCTGATCCGTCAGCGTGGCGGACTCCAATAGGCGGAAGCAGTTCCACGACGACTCGGACATCTCCATGGAGCGGTAGCGCTTGCCGTCGCGTGAGGGCGAGCGCAGCTCCACGCCAATGGACGACGGCTGCGGGCTCCACCAGCTCAGCGGGAAGTCCCCCCACGCCGGACGCTGGTTGAACCCGAACGACGACGCCCCACCGCACTTCAGATAGGACAGCGTCACGAAGCTGTCCGGCGTGGGCGCCGTGGGCAGCGGCAACGGCCGCACCTGCATGTTGATGGGCCGGGCCTTGCCCTCGTCGTCCCACAAGAGCCGCGACAGGCGGCCCAACTGGCCCAGCGACGACAGCATGCGCGGCGGCAGCAGCATCCGGGACTTCAGCGGCCAGCGCAGCGTCCAGTCCGTCCCGCGCTCCTCCACCACCGGCGACAGCACCTGGGTGACGAACTGCCAGAAGGCGCCGTCCTTGCGGCGTAGCACCTCCAGCTCCACCGGGTCCACTTCCTGCGACGCGCTGGGGTTGAAGGGGTAGCGCTTGACGAGCGGCTCCAGCGTGCGCCGGCTCTGGTAGGCCCACTGCTCCGCGATGGCGCGCTCCAGCTCCGCGCGGCCCCGGTTGCGCACGACGACGAAGGGCTGGCGGAACGGCAGCCGGAACTCGCCCACCAGGCCGTGCTGATCCAGCCACGCATCCACCCGGCGCAGGTACGAGTCCTCCTCTTCCAGCAACATGCTCAGCGCCACGCGCCCCACCGGCGACAGCATCTCCGCCAGCTGCGAGCCCCCCGCCGACGTCGTCGAGGCCGCCGCCCCGGGGGCCGCCGGATCCTTGGGCACCGCGGGCTTCACCGGCGCGGGCTTCACGCCAGACAGCTCCTGCTGAAGCTGCGACACCAGCGTGGTGTAGGCCGCCAGCTCCGCCAGGGCGCCGCTCTTGTCCGGCGTCATCAGCTGCACCACCGGCTTGAACGGCGCCACCGCGTCGCGCATGGGGGCGTAGTACTCGCTGTCCAGGGGGCCCACGCTCGCGCGGCCCGCCACGTCGCGCAGCATCGCCTCCAGCGCGGACGACGGCTGGAGCAGCGCGGCCAGGTCGCTGGTCAACGCGCCCCGGGACGTGCGGAAGCGGTAGCCCCGGTAGCTGGCGTAGAGGTCCTGGCCGTAGCGCTTCGCGAACGTCTGCACCTTGTTCTGCACGAAGGTGGCGCGCTCCACGGCCTCCTCGCGCGACAGCCGGGACTTGGCCAGCCGTTCGGTGAACTCGTCCACCAGCGGGCTCAACTGCGCGTCGAACGCGGCCTTGCCCAGGACCTTGCCCACCACCGGGGCCTGCCCGCTGGCGAACTCCGTGTCGTCATCCCCTGCCCCTTCGGAGGCGACCTCCGACGTCGTCTCCCCCGTGCCGGGGTTGAACGTCGGGCCCATGAAGGGCGAGCGGCCCGTCTCCTTCAGGTGGCGCAGGACCTTGTCCAACAGCTGCCGTGACACGTCCACCGGACGGAACACGTAGTCGCGCTTGAGCACCTCCACGGAGTAGCGCGCGTCGCCGTCACTGGGGGCGAAGAGGCCGTCCGCGCGGGTGAGCAGCTCCGCGGGGGTCATCCGCTCCGCGGCGCGCAGCGCGGTGTCCGCCTCGTCCTCCATGCGCAGGATGGCCTCCAGCGTCTGGCGGTTCGCGCGCATCCAGTCCAGCGAGTCCAGCAGGCTGCCCACGCCCTTCAACTGGTTGGCGTCCAGGTCCGCGTCGGACGCGTTGATGAGGTCCATCACCTGCCGGGCGTTCTTGAAGGGCACGCTCTCTTCCAGCGACTCCCGCAGGTGCTCGCGCTCATCGCGCAGCGCGTACCACCGAGGCAGATCCAGCTCCTTCGCGTCCAGGACGGCCTGGAGGTTCAGGAAGTGTTCGCGCCACGGCCCGAGCAGGCCGTCCATCGTCAGCCACACGAAGGGCCAGCGGGTCCACGGCACGTTCTCGTCGAAGGGCTTGTCGCTGGCGATGACGTAGTTGGCGATCATCGGCTCCGCCAGGCCCATGGCCTCCAGCCAGGCGTTCTCCGGATCCGCGTTGGACAGGCTCATCCCGTAGGCTTCGGCCGTCCAGCCCAGCTGCTTCTTGTGCGTCCCGTGCACGCCGCGCAGCACGAACCTGCCCAGGTCCTCGTTGCGCGAAGCGTAGAGGATGCCGAGCGTGTACAGCGCCTGCTCGGGACGGCACAGCGTCTCCTGGCGGCAGCTCTCGGTCTCCGGGGCCTGGGCCAGGGGTGTGGCGCGCGTCGAGCGGGTGTTGAACGTGGGCGCGGGCTGGCAGCCGGGGACGCGCGCGGCGCACCGCCGACACTGGTCCTGGCATCGCTCCAGGAGCGGCTTGAGGTAGGACATCCGGATGCTGCGCGCGAGCCGGGCACGCAGCTCCTCCCACTCGTCGGTGAAGCTGTTCCTCAGGGGCGGCCAGTAGCGCGTGGCGCCCCAGAGGTCCTCCATCGCATTCACCGCTTCGGTGGTCTGACCCTCCACCACGGAGCCGGAGACGCTCTGGTTGCGCTCCTCCAGCCGCTGCACGGTGACCTGGAAGTTGTCCAGCTTCTCCTGCGCGCGCAGCAGCATCCGGTAGAAGTGCGCATACGCCAGGATGACGGGCAGACACCCCAGCGCGACGATGGCCGCGCACCGCTTCAGGTGCGTCCAGCGGTAGCGCGCGATCAGCTGATCCGCCGGCTGATCCATGCGCACCGCCAGCGCCCCGGCCGCCCGCTCGTCCGCCACGCGCGACGACAGGTACACGCGCTCCAGCTTCAGCGGGAACACCAGCGAGCCGCTCTCCACCAGCGTGGACACGAAGCGCGCGAGCACCGCGAACGCCTCGCCACCGCGCGAGTAGAACGACGCCAGCCGCTCGAAGGCCTCCGGCGACAGCGTGGTGAGGCCCAGCGCCAGGTACTTCTCCAGCGGCTCCAGCGCGTGCGCCAGCTCCTCTTCCCTGCCCGGAGGCGGCACCGCCAGCTCCAGCGGCACGCCGTGCTTGCGCAACAGCTGCGCGAAGTCCGTGAACCCCTCCAGCGAGTCCATGTGCGTGAGCGACAGCCGCGTCTCCACGGAGGCCTGGCACACCTCCGCCAGCAGGTTCACCTTGCCGCGCAGCAGCTGCGTGATGCGCTTCACCTCATCCGGCGACTTGTCCAGCAGCCACCGCACGTCCAGGGCGATGACGATCCGCCCCACGTGCCGGCGGCCGAAGCTGGCCTTCCACAGCTTGCGCAGGGCGGCGCGGGCGTGGCGGGAGTCGTCCTCCAGCACCGGCGCGGACACCTCCTGCACCACGACGTCCGGCCCCAGGTAGATCTGGAGCAGCGGATCATCCGTGAGGCTGGGCATGAACTGGCGCTCCTGCCGCTTCCAGTCCACCTCCGCGCTGATCAGCTCCGACTTGCCGCTGCCCGCGGGCCCCAGCACCACCAGCGTGGGGAAGTCCCGCACGGAGGCGCGGTAGCGCCACGGCAGCTTGCCCAGGAACCGCTTGCGGATGTCCAGCAACTGCCAGGAGCCCAGCGGCTTCTGCCCGCCCGCGAGCGCCGAGGGCTGCCGCCGCTTGCGCCACCAGAACCACGCGGCCACGCCACCGGCGATCAGCACCACCCCGATGCTCAACGCGAGCACCCAGTGGGCCTTCAAGGCCGCCAGGAGTGACTGGAGCGCGCCCACGGTCAGCCGCTTCTCCGTCCACCGGAGCGCGCCCCCAACTGCAGCGCCTCCAGTACGTCTTCCGCCTCTTCCAGCGCGGCGGTCGCCTTCGCGCGCAGCTTCTGCTGATCCTGCGGCGACGGCAGCATCCCGTCCCCGGGCGGATCCAGCGCGAGCAGCGCCTGACGCACGTCATGCAAGAGCGGCTGCACCCCTTCACTCCACGAGCCCAGCTCCGCGTCCACCCGCTGCGACAGCACCTCCAGCAGTGCCACCGGCTTCGGCGCGGGAGGCGTGGGAACGAGCGGAGCAACCGGCCGGCGGGACAGGCCGTCCGCCTCCGTGCTCGCGACCGGCGCGCGACCATCCCGCGTCGTGATGGGTCTCAATTGGAGGCCCACCACAGGAAGACGGGCAGCCCCAGCACGATGGCGGCCGTCACCGCGTAGTAGCGCACCGGGAAGTCATAGACGGTGGGCGGACCCACCTGCACCACGGGCGCGGGCTGCATCAGGGACACGGGCTGCGGGATGCGCTCGGAGATGCGGTCCTTGAACTCGCGGATCCGTTCAGGCTGCCCCACGAGGCGGCCGGTGAAGCCAGCGGCGAGGCAGAAGCGGATCATTTCAAAGACGATGGGTGGCGTGTCGTTGCGACGCAACTTCTCTTCCACGAAGTCGTAGAAGAGGTCGCCACCCGAGTCGACCTGGAACAGGTTCTGCTGCAGGAGCGGCCAGAGATGTTGCTCCGCGTCCGACAGCCGGCGCAGCACCCATTCATCCAGGAAGTACACGAAGGGGCGGATCAGATCCTCCACCTCGTCGGGGCGCAGGTCCTCTCCGAAGCCCGCGCGCAGGCGCTCCAGCTCCACGAGCAGCGCCTGCTCCAGGTGGCCCAGCGCTTCCTGCCCCACCCTGCCCTGCGGACGGCGCGCGCCGGGGGCGGGCTCGGCGGGCAGGGCCCGGTCGAGGAGCTGACGCACGCGTCGCTGCGCGGCCAGGAGGGAATTCCAATGCTCCAGTTTCATGATGGTTGAGCGCTACGTCGGCAGCTGCAGCGGCCCCAGTCCCGCCACGGAGGCTCGCAATTCCACCGAGGCCTCGTTGTTCCAAGCATCCAGCAGGTCCCGCAGCTGCTCAAGAAAGCAGATGACGACAGGCTCGAAGCTCAAGTCGAACGGCTCCATGACGGCCTCGTAGGCGTGGCGGATCCCCGAGCCCTTCATGGCGCTGTCGGGGACGACACTGAACTTCAACTCCTTGAGCCAGGGAAGGACGCGGCGGAACGGGCTCTCCGCGGGGGTCCCCAGGTGACCCAACAGGGCGACCACCTCGTCCCGACCCAGGGTGGCCTTCGCCTTCCATGCGAGGAATTGCGTCAGGGCCTCCACGTCATCCCGTAGCACGCTGTCGCGGTGGGGCTGCAGGCTGCCCACGGTCTGCCATTTCAGGCCCTCGATGTGGCGGCCCGGCACGGACACCTCCACCCTGCCCGCCGCCTGCGACGAGAACTGCGGCTGGTGCCACAGCGCCTCCAGCACGATCTTGCGGGGCGCGGTGAACGCCTCCGGCATGCGCACGATGAGGCTCTGCCGGGACGCGTGGCGCTCATCGAAGGTCTCGTCCACCTCGTAGCTGGGGCCCTTGCCGGGCAGGAAGGCCGGGCGCAACGGGGACAGCCCGGCCTTGGTCATCTCGAAGACGCCCGTCACCGAGTGAAGGCTGAACTCGCGCCCCGCGCTCATGCTCAGGATGGGGTGCTCCGCGCGCGTGCCGTCCGCGACCACCACCTGCGCGGGCTCCGCCTTGAGGTTCACCACCGGCACGGTGAAGAGCTGGAAGAAGTCCGGGTGCAGCGACTTGCCCACCGTCCAGTCCTTGTCCAGGTCCAGGCAGAGACAGAACTTCATCCAGGAGCTGGCGCGCGGCGGCGGCACCTTCACGTGCACGAAGAGCTGCTGCTCCGGGAACTGGAAGAAGGCGCGCAGCCGCTGGAACGGGTGCGCGTAGACGGAGCCGTCGTCCGGCGCGGGAGGATCCCGGTTGAAGGACACCTCGCAGGGGCTGCCCACGGAGTGCTCGTCCGCGGACTCGTCGTACACGACGCTGATCTGCTGGACGTGCTTGCGCAGCGCGTGGAACACCGCCAGCGACGAGCGGTACTCGTCCAGGTGGCGCACGTGCAGGCTGAGCACGTCGATGGCGTCCTTGCGCGCGAAGCGGGACTCGAAGCGCAGGATGAGCCGGTGGCCGCTCCGCACCTGGGGCACCACGTCCGTGCTCTTGAGGACGATGGGCAGCACGCGCAGGTCGCGCTGGAGGCGGAAGGAGCCCGCCACCCCTTCCGCGGGCGTCAGGCGCAGCTCCGTGCCCCGGGTGAGCAGCACCGGCTCCACCATCTTGTCCGTGGGCACGGCCTGCGCCATGGCGGCGGCGGGCACGGGCTCCAGCAGGAAGTCGAAGAAGCCCGCGAAGAGCCGGCGCCAGGTGGAGCGCAGGTTGTGCAGCGTGGCGTGCCGCGTCTGCACGGAGAAGAACGCCATCGCCTCGATGAGGCGGCGCACGTCCGGGTCTTCGCGGTCCAACGGGGCGGCGGGATGTCGCTCCTGGAAGCGCTGCCGGAAGCGCTCCAGCCCGTCCAGCTCCGACAGGAAGTCGAGGTAGATCTTCTCCGAGAAATCCTTCACCGCCCGCTCTCCCGCCGTACGTCAGTCACAAGAGGTTTCGTGCATCGCGTCAGCCCAGCTTCACCAGCGCGCCGCCCACGCTGGTGATGGAGCCCTTGAGGTTGGCCATGCCGCTGGCCTCCAGATCCAACTTCCCGGTGGCGGACACCTTGGTCATCGCCCCGGACATCTCCGCCGTCGTCTTGCCGGCGAGCTTCAGCGTCACGCCGTCCACCTTCGCCTCGCCGCCGGACGTCACCATCTCCGCGCCCATGTTGCCCTTCATGGCCAGCTTGGACGTCGCCTCGATGTTCACGTTGGCGCTGGAGGACAGCTTCGCGTCGCTGGTGGCCGTCTGGGTCAGCTTCGCGCTGGTGTTGAAGGTCATGTCCTTCGTGCTCTTCACCGTCAGCGTGTCCTGGCTGGTCCACTGCGACACGCCCTTGGACTTCATCGTGAGGGTGTCGGTGTCGAAGGTCAGGTCCTTCACCGTGACGACGATGCTGTCCTGCTTCTGCACGTAGGTGCTCGTCTCCTGGGGGCCCTTCACGGTGATGGTGATGCTGGTGCCGTCCATCACCACGGTCTGGGTGATTTGATCGTCCGCGTTGTCGACCTGGACGGTGATGCCCTTCACCTTGTCCAGCTCAATCTTGCAAACCAGCGTTCCCATCAGTCCTCTCCGTCCGCGCCAGCGCTCACGCGGGTTCTTCCTTCACCAGGATGAGCAGCGTGCCTTCCTTCAGTTCGATCTTCTCCGTGTCGGTGTCGTTCGTGCGCATGAGCCGGAGCACCGGCTTGTTGTCGTCGTAGAAGTGGCGCATGGACGTACCATTTTCGGTCGTCTTGCCCACCAGCAGGTGCACGCCCTGCCCGTCCGACGGCAACCGCGCGCCTGCCCGCCAGTCCAGGTGGCGCTTCAGCCACGCGCGCTGGAAGTCCAGCGCCACCAGCACGCGCGCGCCCTTGTAGGCCGGGAAGTAGAAGTGGCCGGGCAGCAGGTTCGCGTTGAACGGCACCTGGATGATCTGGTTGGCGAAGAGCGGCATCTTCACCTTGTAGCTGTCCAGGGAGGTGGCCTGGTCGGTGTACGCCTGCCACGTCTCGTCCTTCTGCTCGCCCACCTCGCTGACGATGAGCCCTTCGACGAAGCGCGGGTACATCGGCGTCACGAAGGCGGGCAGGTCCGCGTGCAGCTCGTCCTTGCGCTCCAGCCGCGTGGTGAACGTGAACAGGTAGCGGCTCTCCGGCTTGGGGCGGCGCTTCTGCTCCCCGTCCCCTTCCCCGTCGGAGTCCTCCACGGGCAGCGGCTCCGCCTTGAGCGTCATCCGGCGCACCCGGAAGGTGTCCGTGCCGGGCACGCCGGACGCCACCCACCCGGCCGTCTGGGGCAGCTTCACCAGCGCGCCGGGCGCGAACGCCACCGTGGGGAAGCGGTTCCAGTCCAGGTCCACTTCCAGTCCGCGCACCTTGAGGCGCGCCGTCTCCAGCGTCACCCGCTTCTGCACGTCGTCCGCGATGTCCGTGCGCAACAGCACGTCCTGGCGGATGCCGGTGACGGCCTGGGCATTCGTGACGGCCTGGTTCTTCGGGCTCTCCGCGGCGGCATTGAGGATGGCCACGTCGTGGCGCACCACCTCCGGGAACACCACCGTCACCGCGTCCACGTCCTCCGCGCGCAGGTCGAGCGGCGTGCCCGCGACGTCCTTCTTCGCCCGGAGCTGGTAGCCCTGCGCGGTGTAGTCGTACGCGAGCACGCCGTTGCGCGCGCTCACGAACCAGACGACGAAGTCGTAGAAGCTGGCCCCCGACTCCGGGGACAGTCCCAGGAACAGCAGCGGACAGGTGGCCGCCAGCTCCGCGTCCCAGTCGTTGGCGAGGGCGATCTTGTCGCCCTTGTGCGCGTCCAGCACGTCCTGCACGGTCTTCTGCGTGTAGAGCGCGCACGGGAAGTGCTGCGTCCACAGGAGCCGCGCCGCGTCCACGAAGCGCACGGTGTAGTGCCGGTAGGTGATGGCCGCGCCCTTCGCCTGGGCGACGGTCTCTTCCGACAGGGCCTTGTCCAGCCCCAGCCCCTTCACCTTGAGCGACGTGTACGTGGGCTTCGTCGCCGTGTCGGAGTGCACCGCCTTCAGCTCCAGCGCCACCTCCACCAGGTCCGGCTTGAGGAAGTCCGCGAGCACCTTGTCCTGCTTCTGCCCGCCGTGCGCCGTCTCGTCGAGGACGCGGAACTCCACCCTCCCCTCGTGTCCCCACCCGTGCAGATCCAACTCGAACGCGAGGATGTCCGCCGGGGCGATGGCGTGCGCCGTGCCCCCGATGGTGAGCGTGAGGCTCAAGTCCAACCGTTCGGCGTGCGCCATCAGGTGTCCTCCACGTGCACGCGCACCTGACCGGTGACGGAGTGGAACACGAGGCGCAGGTGGCACGGCACGTCGTCGAAGGTGCCCTTGCAGTCGAAGTGCAGCCACAGCCCGCTGTCGCGGCCGCGCAGCTTCACCTCCGGGCCCACGAGCCGGGGCTCGTGCTGGGAGATCTCCTGCTGGATTTCAGCGGTGAGCGCCTCCACCAGCTCGCGCGTGCCCAGCTTCTCCGTGTACCCGCCCAGGCCGAAGTCGTGCATGAAGAAGCCGTAGCCCTTCTTCGTGTTGAGCACGGCCTCGATGTTGCGCATCACGTGCTCCAGGCTGTCCCGGACGTTGGGGCGCTGCGAGCGGGCCGCGAACTTGTCCAGGAAGGGTGCGCGCGCCATGGCGTCAGCTCCTCCGCCAGAACAGCGACGTCTGGGCGCCCTTGAGCGCTGACGTCACGTAGAAGGCCACGCCGTCCTCGCGCAGCGCGTGCTGCCACTCCTCGCCCCGGCCCAGCAGGTACCAGTCGATTTCGGGCCCCAGGGCGTGCGGGAACGACGGGTACGGCACGTGGGTGTAGGGCACGCCCTTCAGCGCCTGACGGCGCACCAGCGGCAGCCGCGAGGGGCTGGCCAGCTTCACGCCGTCCATGGGCGTGCGCTCCCCCGGCTTGGTGCGCTGGACGAGCAGGTACGCCTCGCTGGCGGAGCTCACCTCCGGCGGCAGCGGAGAGCAGACGTACTGTCCGTCCTTCACCTGGAAGGCCTTGTGCGTGGAGCGCGTGGCCTCCGGCTGGAAGCTGCGGGTGAGCAGGCGGATCCACCCGCCCAGGCCCTGGGCCAGATCCTCGTGCTGGTACACCGGCATCTGGTCGTCCGGGAGCATCTCCAGGTAGCAGCACGCCTCGAAGTACAGCCGGCGCAGCCCGTCGAACAGGTGGTACGGGTGCACGTACACCTGCCGGAACATGTCCTTGCGCAGGGCCAGCAGGCGGTGCACCTCGAACAGGGCCCGGCGCGCGTTGGTGAGCCGGTCCGAGCGCAGGTACGTGTCCGAGATGTGCGTAAGCAGCTGCTGGCGCACCTGGTCCAGCAGGTCATCCAACGTGTTGAGCAGCTTCTCCAGGAAGGGGTTGGGCCCCACGAGCAAGAGCGCGGGCACCCAGTCCGGCGACGTGCGCCACGCGCCGTCTTCATCCTGGGAGACGGCGGCCAGCCCGAAGGACGCCACCGCCCCGTCCATCACCGGCTCCGAGGACAGCTGCAGCTTGCTGAGCACGCGCTGGAGCACCGGCGGATCATCCGCGTACAGGCGGATGCCCTCCGCGCTGACAGTCTCCTTCAGCACGTGCAGGTAGATGATGAACTCCGACTTGCCGATGGCGTCCAGCGACAGGGGCGCGATGACGGCGTTGCCGGGCACGTCCAGGAGCTCCCCCGTCTTGGTGACGACGGTGAGCGCGGAGATGGACAGGCTGCCGCCGAGCAGGAGCGATTCGTTCCACGCAAGGTACGCGACGCCGTGGGACGGCAGGCCGGACAGGTTGGCATGGACCCGGATCTCCGCGTCCAGCGCATCCTCTTGCGCGATGAAGTGCTCGGGGAGGAGGGTCTGGCCTACGTGCCAGCGGACCCGTGCGAGCTTGTACCGCTGCATGCGCCTTTTTCTCTTCTTTCGCGCCAGCAAGGCCGGGAGCGAGGGTGCTCCCGGCCCGGGCGCGACTTGTTACCGGTACGGATGCTAGCTGGCCGTCTCCGTGACGCCCCACTTCTTGGCCAACTTCTTCGTCGAGGACGTGGCCAGGTTCAGCGACTGCTCCAGCGCCTGCGGCTTCACGCCGATGTTGAACGTGTAGTTCTTGGGCGACTGCACTTCGCGGGACTCGTTGTCCGCGACGGACATGTTCAGCTCATCGCCGTTCTTCTCGAGCAGGCCCTTGATCTCCGCGTCGAGGAAGTTCGACTTGAAGTACTTCTTGCCGATGGGGTCGTACTCGTAGACGACGTACTTGATGACGACCTCGATGTTGCTGAACTTGCCCAGCAGCATCTCCGCCACGGCCTGCTTGTTGGCCACCGACACCTGCCCGGAGAAGTACATGGCGTCCGTCACGCCCGTGTCCCACAGGTAGTGGTTGAGCACCGCGACGACCTTGTCCGCGATGGCCGCGTCCGGGTTCTCCGGATCCTTGATGGTCTCCTGGTCGGCCTTCAGCGCCACGCCACCGATGGTGAGCGCGGTGATGTAGCCAACCGGGGTCTGCTTGTCCTTCTTGAAGTTGAAGCCCTGATACACATCCAGGTTGCGCGAAAACTGGGGCATCTGTCACTCCAGGGTAAAGGGCAGGCTCTCACCTGCCCCAATGGGGGTGCGGACTAACCGAGCCGCGACTCGAGCATCAGCTCCACGTTGAGGCCTTCGAACTGGATGTGCGGCAGCACCGCCAGCTTGCAGTCGTACCAGCCGATTTCGCCGGGGCGCGGGTACACGACGACGCTGCTCGCCTTGAACGGGAAGCGGCGCACGGTCAGGTCGTCCGGGTTCGCCACGGTGGTGACGTAGTTGGACAACCAGGAGTCCAGCTGGCGCTGGATGTAGTCCGCATCGGCCGTGTTGCCGATGTTGTCGCGCATGATGCACTTCACGTAGTGCGCCAGCCGCGTGATGGAGAACGTGTAGGCCAGGTTCGTGACGAGCTGCGAGTTCTCCGAGTCCTTGGGGTCCTTGAACGTCTTGGCGACCTTGGCGGACTGGGTGCTGAAGAACGTCGCGTCGCTGGAGCCCTTCCGGTACACGAGCGGGATGAAGCCCGAGCGCGCGAACTCGTACTCGCGGTAGTCCGGGATGGCGATCTCCACGGGGGCCTTGATCTCGTCCTGGCCGCGCAGGGTGAACGTGTCCACCGGGAGGCCGGAGATGAGACCGCCGCCCTTGGGGCCGCGGATGGACTGGCACCAGCCGGAGATCTCGAACGCCTTCACCATGTTGCGCGCGAGCAGGATGGCCGAGTTGCCCCAGAGGTACTTCTCCGACTCACCGCGCGCCGTCTCCGTGAAGTTGAGGACGTCGCAGGGGTTCTTGTCCGGGTGCCAGGGCAGGCGCAGCACGTAGCGCGGGAAGGTCAGGCCCACGTAGGCGGCCTCCTCCGTCTCGCGGAACGCGTTCCAGCGGCCGAACCGGGGGTGGGCGAGCACGCCCTCCAGGTTCTTGATGGCCTCCATCTCCTCGATGGTCTCGCAGCCGAAGAACTTGTGGCTGACGGCGGAGATGAACGGGGCGTGCGCCGCGTTGGACACCTTCGCCATGCGCTGCAGCCAGGTCAGGTCCGCGGGCGTGGAGGAGAAGTCATAGAGGCCGACGATGGCGCCGAAGGGACGGCCGCCGTACTGGTCGTACTCCTGGATGTAGACCTTGTCGAAGAGCGCGCCGGCGAAGATGTTGCTCGAGTTGTTCTCGAAGTCTTCCGCCAGCTCCTCCTTCGCCACGTCCAGCACGTCGATGGCGATGTTGGCCTTGAAGTTGGTGTGGTTGACCAGGTCCTCCAGGCCGCGCCACGACGACTCCATCTTCTGGAAGGTCTCGTTGTGGATGATCTCGTTCATCTGCGCGTCGATCATGCGATCGATGCGGCTGATGACGTCCAGCACCTGCCCCTTGTCGAAGCGGGCGGTGTTGTCCGGTCCTTCCACCGGCGCGACGTTCTGGAGCAGCGCGGCGACGCTGGAGAGGAAACGGCTCTCCAGGGTGACCTGCTGCTCGTCGACGACGGCGCCGAAGTTGCTGAGGATCATCGGCTCGGACGACTGGGGCGGATCCAGCCGAACGCTGGTGAACAGGCGCTTCAGGTACGTGGTCTCGGCCATGGCGGAGTCCTTTTAGAAGTCGAAGGGAGGAAGGAGGATCAGGACGCGGCCGGAGGCTTGGCCCCGGCGGCGACGGTGGCGGCGACGGCGGCGGTCGCGGCGGCGGCCCCCGTGGGCTTGCCCGCGGCGGGAGCGGCGGCGGCGGACGCATCCGGCTTCGCGGCCGTCTCACCGGAGGGCAGGCGCATGCTCTCGTAGCCCTTCAGCTCGTTGAGCAGCTCCTTGAGCGCCTCCGGCTTGGAGAACAGCTCATAGAGTTCGCGGCGCAGGTCCTTGCGGTTGTCGATGTTCGACTGCATCTCCACCAGGAGCGTCTTGAGCAGCAGCAGCGCCTTGAGCTTCGGGACGTGCTTGACGACCTCGTCCGGGTGGAAGGACTTCATCCCGTCCACGGGCAGCTGGACGTTCAGCTCCGATTCCACGTCCGGGTTGATGCGGTTGGGGACCTGGAAGCTGGCGGACATCTTCATGTCCTTCATCAGCTCATCCAGGTTCTTCCCGTCGATGGAGCGCAGGCGGCGCGTTTCCAGGTCGTTCTTGCGGTCTTCCGAGGACCCCAGCGAGAAGTCCCCCATCACCAGCAGGCGCAACGGCAGGTTCACCGTCTCCTGCTCTCCGTTGATGGTGGTGCGGTACGTGAGGGTGATGCGGGATTTGGGAAGCAGGTCCTGAATGGCCACGGTGACTCCCTGACATTCGCAGTGCGTTTCCTTCCCCCCGTACGACTGGAACCGCTCCGGGAGTACGCGCTGCTTGTGAACAATTCCAGCCTAGGCGCGATCAGGAATTCCAGTCAACCAAGCGACATCGCAGGTCTACCGGGGTTCTGTTGATCGCAATTGAGCGGTGTCCCCCGAGAACAGGAGGACCTCCTGGGTCTGTTCCGGACCGCCAACCAGCGGCTCGTAACCCAGGTGACTGCCCTTCTGGAGCCTCGCGTGGCTGGACTGATCACGCAGCGCGAGGATGACGGCGAGCGCCAGCGGCGTCTCCGCGAGGCTCGGGAAGATGCGGGTGTTGAGGCGCCGTCGGGCCTCCACGGCCCAGGGGATGCCGGCGCCGGACAGCGGCTCGTCCAGGAACAGCCGCACCTCCACGCCGCCCGTCGGCACGGTGGCGAAGCCGCCCACCGCGCTGCCATCCCCGAGCGCGGCGGCGCCCAGGCGGATGCCTTTGGATTCGATGCGCTGGCGGCGCGTCTCCCTTCGCACCACCACCTCCGCTTCCGGGAACACCTTGGCGAACAGCCAGTGCAGGCTGCTGGGGCACGCGAGCCGCAACAGGCGCAGCCGGTGGGCGGTGGAGTGCTCCCAGCCGGGCAGCAGGGATTCGTCGCGATCCGGGAACTGACCCGCGAAGCGCGTCCGCAGCAGCAGGTGGTCGAAGTAACCCAGGAAGTCAGCCATCACATCGTGTTCCAGCCGGTCCATGGCCTGGAAGAGGAAGGACGGCAGCGGCGTCTGGACGCTGAGCAGGCCCAGGTTGACGGTGATCACCACGCGCTTGCGAGGCTGGCGGGTGAACTCGATGGCGTGCACCAGGTGCTGCTGGTGCAGGGTGCTGCGGTGGCTGCGGAACTCCACCTCCGCGTCGCCGTAGCCTTCCTTGGCGAGCAGATCCAACAGGGCCGGCACGTCGAAGCTGCGGATGCGCTCGCTGATGCGCTCCTCGACGGTGAGCTTGCGGCCCGGCTGTTCGCGCTCCGCTTCCATGGGGGGAGACAGACGCTATTCCTCGTAGCCGGGGTTGCGGGCCTGGCGCTGCGGGGCGACGAGGAACGCGTCCAGGTCCACACGGTAGAGTTGATCCAGGGCGCGGAAGCCCAGGGACTCCGTGCCGTGCAGCAGCGGTTCGATGGCGTCCGCGTGCTGGCTCAGGCCGTTGAAGAAGCCGGAGAAGAGCATGGGCAGGTAGACGCGCGGATCAAAGCGCTCCACGGTGGCGAGCACATCCACGGCGATGACGCTCGCCTTCACGAAGTCCTCGCGCGCCACCAGGGCCTCGAAGGCGGACAGCTTGCGCACCAGCTGGGCGAGCGCGGGCGACATGGGCAGGGACGGCCCCGCGTCCGCTTCCGGGGCGGCGGGGCGGCGGGCCCTGGCG
>NZ_RAWD01000181.1:0-19675 GCF_003612065.1 Corallococcus sp. CA047B | reverse complement strand
TCGCACGACGGGGCGTGGCGGGCACTGCCGCCGCCGGTGGAGGTGGCGAGCACGGTGGGCGCGGGCGACGCGTTGGTGGCGGGCGTGCTGGCGGCGCGCCTGGATGGGAGCGACCTGGAGACCTGCGCGCGCCGGGGCACGGCGTTCGCGGCGGGGAAGCTGGCGAGGGTGGGGCCGGTGCCGCCGACACCGGAGCGGGTGGCGGCATTGGTGGGCGCGGTGCGGATGCATCCGTTGGGCAACGCCTGAGACGACGGCACGACAAGGACTCGACGACGATGGCGAAACTGGTGGCGGTCACCGCCTGTCCCACGGGCATCGCGCATACCTTCATGGCGGCGGAGGCGCTGCGCCGCGTGGCGGATCTCAAGGGGCACGACCTCGCGGTGGAGACGCGAGGCGCGGAGGGCGTGCGGACCCCGCTCGACGAAGCGGCGGTGGCGCAGGCGGACGCGGTCATCCTCGCCACGGACATCACCGTGGACGAGTCGCGCTTCGTGGGCAAGCCGTTGGTCCGCACCTCCACGGCGGTGGCCATCCGGGACACCGAGCGCATCATCGACGAGGCCGTGGCCCGCGCCACGCTGCACCGCACCGCCACCGCGGAAGCCGCCGCGCACGGAGTCCCGTCAGCGGATCCTCTCCGTGAGGGCACCGAAGCCACATCGCAGGGCAAGGACGCCCCGCTGCCGCTCGCGGGAACGCCACAGTCTCCGGGCGCTTCGACACGCGCCTCGCAGTTCCCCACGGGAACGCCACGCCAGACCGAGCCGTCCTCGGGGGTTTCCTTCCCACGGCCCCACGGCCTGTTGACGTCCACGCCCTTGTCCCCGTCGGATGTGACGCTGCCCCTCGACGGAGCGTCGCGCCGGACCGACCCCGTGGGCACTCCGACGCGTACGCCTCCGACCTCCACACCCGCCGGCACGCTGGTCGCGGTGACGGCCTGTCCCACGGGCATCGCGCACACCTTCATGGCGGCGGAGGCCCTCACGCGCGCGGCCCGCGCGAAGGGCTACGCCATCCGCGTGGAGACCCAGGGTTCCGTGGGCGCGAAGAACACACTGACGCCGGAGGAGATCGCGCAGGCGGACGCGGTCATCATCGGCGCGGACACGCACGTCTCCACGGAGCGCTTCGTCGGCAAGCGCCTGCTCCAGACCTCCGTGGGTGAAGCGCTGAAGCAGGCGGACCACGTGGTGGAGCAGGCGCTCGCGCTTCCCGAACCGATGAGCGCGACCCGTCCCGTGGCGGCGCCACCGCTCGGCGTGCCCGTAAAGGCCGAACCCGCGGGCGCGTACAAGCACCTGCTCACGGGCGTGTCGTTCATGCTGCCCTTCGTCGTCGCGGGCGGACTCCTGCTGGCGCTGTCGTTCGTGTTCGGCATCGACGCGTACAAGCAGCCCGGCACGCTGCCCGCGGCGCTGAAGGGCATTGGAGACGCGGCGTTCGCGCTGATGGTGCCCGCGCTCGCGGGCTACCTCGCGTACTCCATCGCGGACCGTCCGGGGCTCGCACCGGGGTTCATCGGGGGCATGCTGGCGAACCAGCTCAACGCCGGGTTCCTCGGCGGCATCGCGGCGGGGTTCCTCGCGGGCTACGTGGCGCGCACGCTGCGCGACCGCATCCGGTTGCCCGCGAACCTGGAAGGACTCAAGCCGGTGCTGGTCATCCCGCTGCTCTCCGCGCTCATCGTGGGCCTGCTGATGACGTATGTCATTGGAGCCCCCGTCGCCGCGCTGATGGGGGCGCTCACGCGCTTCCTCACGGGCATGTCCGGAACGAACGCGGTGCTGCTGGGCCTGTTGCTGGGAGCGATGGTGGCCTTCGACACCGGAGGGCCGGTCAACAAGGCGGCCTATGCCTTCGCGGTGGGCCTGCTGGGCTCCAGCACCTTCACGCCAATGGCCGCGGTGATGGTCGCGGGAATGACGCCGCCGCTGGGACTGGCGCTGGCCACGGTGGTCGCGAAGAGCCGCTTCACGCTCCAGGAGCGCGAGGCGGGCAAGGCGGCGGCGGTGCTGGGGCTCGCGTTCATCACGGAGGGCGCCATCCCCTACGCGGCCCGCGATCCGCTGCGCGTCATCCCGTCCATCGTCTTCGGCTCCGCCATCGCGGGAGCGGTGTCCATGGGCTTCGGCTGCGCGCTCCGGGCGCCACACGGCGGCGTCTTCGTGCTCGCCATCCCCAACGCCGTGCAGCCGCTGGGGTACTACGTGCTGGCGCTCGTCGCGGGAACGCTGGCCACCACGCTCGCGCTCATCGTGCTCAAGCGGCCCCTGACCGACACGCCGACGCCGTGAACCTCAAGGCGTGGAGCGCCCGCCAATCTCCGGGAAGCGCTCATACGCACGCTTGAGAGCGTCCAGATGGGCGGGGTTGTCGAGGTCCAGCGGGGCCTCCGTGAGTCGCACCACCCATCCCCCTTTCGCCGTCTGTCGCGAGAACGAAAGCAGCTCAGCGTCCCGCGAGGGGTCCGGGAACCCGAGGATCCGCGCGGTCGCGGGCGACCAGTAGTTCAGCCACCCCAGGAAGCCGGGAATCTCAGGTGAGGGAATCTGGTCAGGGAATTTGAGCGCTGGCAGTCCCCGGGGCGGAGTCACCGGCTTGCGCACCGGATCGGTCGTTTGCCTTGAGATCTCCGCTGCGACGCCGCTGGGCGTCGCATGGCCCCAGAATGAGAGCGCACCTTCCGCCACCCCCTCCAGCACCGCCGGCGCCACCGCGATACCCGCCGTGTCCAGCGGCATCCCCGCATGAACGTCGAGCAGCGCTTGGCCACCCGAGGCATCGTGCGCGCTTGTCTCCAACCCATAGAGGGTGACGGGGTAGCGCTCGTCACCGTTGCACACGAGAGGAAACTTCCCACTTGCCGCCGCCTCGGCCAGCCACACGTCCCGCTGTGGCAAAGCAACGGGCTGCCCCTCCTTGGAGAGCTTCCACTCCATGCGCACGCCGGGGAAGGCCCGCTCCAAGCCCTGGACGACACCAAGAGTGCGCCCATCATTGCCCACGAGTGCAGGCGCATAGACGATGAGAACGAGGGAGCTTCGCGTTGTCATCGTTTGCACTCCGTGACGACGATATTGAGGAGACGCTCCTGTTGCTCGAGCGCGATTTTGTGCGCGGCGCTGCTCACGCCGACGACAAAGCCATATCCACACGTCTCCGCGACTCGTTTCTCGCGCCGCAACTCCTCCACCTGATCGCCGACCACCTGCGCCTGGAGGAAAACACTGTACGCCTCGAAGCGGTCGGTCTTGATCTCCCACAGCACGGGCGCGCCAACCTGCAACGCGTCGAACAGCTTCCCATCCACCAGCACGTCCTTGCCGGGGTAGGCGTTCGGCGGAAACGTATCCGCGCACCAGTTGTGCAACGCATCCCCGCCACGATGTGGCTTCGGAATCGGCTCGCACTCCGGGCGGCGCCGTCCTGAAACCAGCGGCGGCGCGGGCGGCCCAAGACGCGCTCCGGACGGCTCCGGCTGCGTCCGTGCGTCAGGGTCCACCATCACGGTCACCGGAGGCGTCAATCCGACAGGCGCCGGAAGGATGATCGGCTTCGGCCCCGCGAGCGGCATCACCCAGGGCGCCGCCACCTGGTTCAGCGGCGGCGTCGGCTCCGCCGTGGCACAGCCCGCGAACATCAGCAGAAGCATCATCCCCAAGCGCATCCCCCGTCCTTACGGAAGGGGAACTCCTCGGGTCAAGGAGGGCCCTCAGCCCCTGCGCGGCAGGTGCACCCGGAAGGTGGTGCCCATCTCCGCCGTGGACACCACCTCCACATGGCCCCCGTGCGCCAGGGCGATCTGGTTCACGATGAACAGGCCCAGGCCCACGCTGCGGCGCTCGGTGCCCTCCGTGGTGCCCCGGGTCATCGGCTCGAAGAGCACGGGCAGCAGCTCCTTCGGGATGGGCGTGCCCGCGTTGGTCACGCTCAGCACGACCTCCGTGGCCTCTCCGCGCGTCTCCACCTGGATGTGCGCGCTGGGGGCGCTGTACTGCACCGCATTGGTGATGAGGTTGGTCAGCACCTGCGCGACGCGATCAGGATCCCACGTCCCCCTCGCGTTTCCCTCACACACCACGTCCAGCGTGCGTCCCGGGACGGTGAGCTGCACCTCGTCCACCACCTGCTGGGTGATTTCATGCAGGTCCATGGCCTTCGGCTTCACCGGCAACGCCAGGCCCGTGCGCACGTGGGTGAAGTCCAGCAGGTCCAGGATGAGGCGGTTCGCCCGGTCTGACGAATCCAGGATGCGCCGCAGCCCCCGCCGGGCCCGGTCGTCCAGGTCCGTGCGCCGCATCAACGTCGTGGCCGCCAGCGAGATGGCATTGAGCGGGTTGCGCAGGTCATGGCTGACAATGCCCATCAGCTGCTCGCGCAGGAGCGCGGCCTCGTGCGCGCTCAGCAACTGCGTGTCGCGCTCGTTCAGCACCTCTTCCTGCTCCAACTGGTAGCCCACCAGGTCCCCCAGGTGGCGGAAGACCTCCACCTTGTCCTCGGTGAGGTCCGCGGGCTTCGCGTCCAGCGCGCACATCACCCCAAAGAACTCCCCGTTGCGCCGGTACAGCGGCACCGCGATGTAGCTCTCGATGCCGTACATCTTCGGCGCGGGATGGTCCTTGAAGCGCGGATCCTGGCTCGCGTGGCTGACGACCAGCGGCGTCCCCAGGCATTGCACCGTGTTGCAGAACGTCGTGGAGATGACCAGCGTGTCCCCGACCTGCAACCCGAAGTTCATCTGGTCCAGCACCGCGCAGCACGTCCACGACTCCGGCGTCACCCGGGCCACCACCGCCAGCCGCAGGCCCGTGGTCTGGGTCAGCACCCGCAGCACCGTCTTCACCGCGTCGATGCGGCCAATGGCCTCGACGTCCGACATCAGGCTCTTCACGGGGAGGATGTTGGGATTCGCGGGAGGCAGACGGGCCATGGTTTTTTCTCGCGAAACTCAACTCCAGACGGAGCCCGGGCCATGCCCGGCCGATGACGGTGGCGGCCCGACACAACGACCGCCAGCACGCTGCTCCTAGCCGCCAGACAAGCGGCCTTCCAACGCCTCGATGGCCGCGCGGATGTGCGGGGGCACCGGCACCTTCTCGTTCGTCGCATAGCGCAGCGTCACGACGATGGAGCCACCGCGCGTGTACACCACGCCGTCCTCCGCGCCCGTCACCGCGTGCTCGAAGGTGATGGAGGAATTGCCCACGCGCGTGACGCGCGCCCCCGCCACCAGGTTCACCGGAAACACCACCGGCCGCACGTAGTCCGCGTGCGTGTTCGCCAGGATGGGACCAATCCCGTCCACCGTCGTGTCCTTGCCCGCCGCGGACGGCCCCACCAGCCCCACCCGGGCCATGTACGCGATGCGCGCGGACTCGAACCAGGTGAACGTGCGGGCGTTGTTCACGTGCCCGTAGGCGTCCATCTCGCTCCAGTGCACGGGGAAGGGCACGACGACGGGGAAGTCCTTCAGGGGCGCATCCGACATGCCCCCATGCTCGCAAGGACCGTCCCACCAGGGAACGGAAACCATGCCCGCCTGCCCTCCAGGCATCCCGGGCAGACATGCTAAGCCAGGGGTGCATGGCTCTCTGGTCCGCCCTGGCGCCGCTTTTTATTCCGCAGTCCTCCTCCGCTTTGCCGGGTCCCCACCATGGCGGGTGAACCCACGCGGCCTGGAGGGGCCCGTCGCGACGACACGCCCGCGCCCTGGGAGGACCCGGGCCCCCTGCCCTCGCCGCCACACCTCGTGCGCGAGCGGGGCAGCGCCACCGCCACCAAGCCCCAGAAGCACGCGGACATGGTGCGCTGGCTGCATCCCACGCAGGTGCTGCGCACGGGCCTGGACGCGGTGGTGGCCACGGTGTTCGGCGCGCGCGCGGACCACCGGCTCATTGAAGCGGTGGTGCGGCCGCAGGCGCCCTACTTCGACTACTCGGAGGAGGCCGGCGCGGATGGCGACCTGTGGCTCGACTACGTCTCCGACATCGGTGACGGCTGGGACTCCACCTACGCGGTGGCGCGCCTGCTGGCGCTGCCGGAATTGAAGCTGCCGGAGGAGGACGGCAAGACGGTGCACACCACGCCGCGCGGCCGGGTGCTGGTGTTCGGCGGCGATGAAGTCTATCCGGGCGCCAGCCGCGAAACCTACGAGGAGCGCACGGTGCAGCCCTACGAGGCCGCCATGCGCCGCTCGCAGGCGCCCCACCCGGACCTGTTCGTCATCCCGGGCAACCACGACTGGTACGACGGGCTGTCCGCCTTCATGCGGCTGTTCTGCGCGCAGCGGTGGGTGGCGGGTCGCCGCACGCGCCAGAGCCGCAGCTACTTCGCGCTGAAGCTGCCGCACGACTGGTGGCTCATCGGCACGGACGTGCAGCTCAACAGCGACATCGACGTGCCCCAGGTGGAGTACTTCCGCAACGTGGCCGAGCAGATGGGCCCCAAGGACCGCGTCATCCTCTGCAACGCGGAGCCCGCCTGGATTCTCGCGGCGGCCTCGCGGCGCAACAAGGGCAGCTACCTGGAGAACAACCTGGAGTACCTGGAGGAGAAGGTGCTCGGGCGGCGCATCTGCGTGTTCCTCGCGGGCGACCTGCACCACTACCGCCGGCACGAGGACGACACCGGCCAGCACCGCATCACCGCGGGCGGCGGCGGCGCGTTCATGCACCCCACGCACGCGCCCGCGGCCCCCGTGCTGCGCGACGGCTCCACGCTGCGCAAGAGCTTCCCGGACGAAGCCACCTCCCGGAAGCTCGCGCTCAAGAATTTGTTGCTCATCCGCTACAGCCCGCTGTTCGGCCTCATCACCGGCCTGTGGTACCTGCTGCTCGCGCTGGCGGCCTACGCGGAGGTGGGAGGCCTGGGCCTGGCCCAACTGCCGGAGGTGCTGACGGCGGTGGGCAACAGCATGGTCAACCGCCCGTGGACGCTCATCCTCGGGCTGGTGACGGTGGGCGGGCTCACCGGGCTCGCGGACGCGGCGCTCGGCCGGTGGCGCGCGCTGCTGGGAGTCCTGCACGGCGCCGCGCACATCGCGGCGGCGTTCTTCGTGGCGTGGGGAGGCACCTACCTCACGGTGAGCAAGCTGGGCATCTGCCCCACGCTGATGCCAGACGGCGCGCACTGCGTGGACGGGTGGGCGCACCTGGCCGGCAAGTTCCTCTTCTCCTGTGGCTTCACGTTCGTGGGCGGCTTCCTCGTGGGCCCGTTCATCACCGGCCTCTACCTCTGGGTGTGCGTGAACTTCTTCGGCGCGCACTCCAACGAGGCCTTCGGTTCGCTCGCGCTGCCGGATTGGAAGAACTTCCTGCGCATGCGCATTGGCAAGGACGGGGCGCTGACCATCTACCCGGTGGGCCTGGAGCGCGTGCCCCGCAGGTGGAAGCCCACGGGCGCGGGGCCCCTGGCGCCCGCGTTCGACCCGGATGACCCGAAGGCCACCGAGCCGTTCCTCATCGAGCCGCCCATCCGCATCTGAAGCACGGAGGGGCGGCCGACATGCGACGGTGACTACTTCGTGTTGCCGTTCGCCTGCACGTCCGTGAGCGTCGTGACCTTCGCCGTGCTCTGGACGAGGATGCGGTCGAAGTTCACGTACGGGTAGCTGCCGCTCGGATCAATCTCCTCGGTCAGCTCCACCATGTCACCCTCGACGACCTGCGCGGCGGCGCCCAGCTGCGCCAGCTGGAAGTTCGCCCGCTCCACCTGCATGCTCCAGACACAGGCGCCGCTGAGTTCCAGGCGGTGGAAGGTGCGACGGCACGGGACGGTGCAGTAGTTGCAGTTGGCGTAGGTGCACGACGCCATACAGGCGCTGTAGCCCTGGTTCGTGCAGGTCGGCGTGATGCCGCTGATGACCCGGCCCGGCACCTGCGTGACGCCCACGTCGCCGTAGCGCACGCCACTCACGGAGGCCACGCGCTGCCCCTGCGAATACACCGTCGCAGTGTACGTGGACTGGTCCGGCGTCGCCGCCGTGAAGGTGGCCGCATAGGACGTCCGGCCTCCTTCGGTCCGGAGGGTGGCGGTGCTGGCCGCCGCGCCTTCGGACTCACCCGTCAGCACCGTCTGCTCCACGCCCTGGCCCGAGGGCTGGCTGCGGAAGCCCGCGCTCCAGACCGTGGACCCCTCCGTGAAGATGGCCACGCCGTCCTCGGCGGCCCCGTACGGAGACACGACCTGCAGCTCCTTCCCGTTCAGCCTCAGCTGCGCCTTCCCCATCCCACAGTGATTGATGCCATTGAAGGTCACGCACTCCTCGGCCTGCGCCTGCGCGAACGGAAGGGCCACGACGAACAACGCGGCCAGGCTGGACTGGGCAAGACGGTTGAAAAGACGCATGGGGGACTCCGGAGGCGCTCCACGGGTAATCCATGGAAGCGCGCACCGGGTGTCTTCATGCGCCGTGCCATCAATCCGATTTCCAGGTCCTCAGAGGGAAGTGCGTCAAAACGGTGCAAGGCTTTGTAGCGCGTCCGGATACACAGACATGCCGTCAGAGCGAGCGCAGGAAGGTCACGAGCGCCTCACGCTCCCCGCGCTCCAGCCGGGTGAAGCGCTCCTTCGCGCCCGCGGCCTCGCCGCCATGCCACAGAATGGCCTCCTCGAAGGTGCGCGCGCGGCCGTCGTGGAGCATGCGCACCTGGCGGTTGACGGCCTCCAGCAGGCCCAGGCCCCACAGGGGCGGCGTGCGCCACTCGGAGCCGCTGGCCTCCGCGTCGGGCCGGCCGTCCGCGAGTCCCTCGCCCATGTCGTGCAGCAGCAGGTCCGTGAACGGCTGGAGGTCCTGCCGCGACAGCTCCGGGAGGTCGGCCACGTCGCCGGTGCGCAGGGTCGGTCGGTGGCATGTGGCGCAGCCCACCTGCTGGAACAGGGCCTGCCCGCGCACCACCGTGGGGTCGGCCACGTCGCGGCGCGCGGGCACCGCCAGCACGCGCAGATAGAGCGTCACGCTGTCCAGGGCCGCGTCGTCCAGCACGGGCCCCTCCGGCGCCGCCTGTGCGCGGCAGCGGGCCTGCTTCGCGGTGCAGGTGCGCTCCGGGTACAGGGGGGACGTGAGCCCCAGGTCCTCCGAGAAGGCCCGGGCCGCCTGCTGCCGCACCGAGGGCTGGTTGGCCTTCCAGCCGAAGCGGCCCAGGCGCGCAGCTCCCGTGCGCGCGTCGACCACGCGGTTGGGCCGGCCGGAGACGCCGTCCCCGTCGCGGTCGTCCGGATCCGCCAGCGCCAGGATGTCCTCTTCGGGAACGGCCTCCAGCAGGCCCAGGCCGAACACGGGCGAGGAGATGCGCGCCGAGCGCTGCGTGTGCGCGGCGAGCTTGCCGTAGGCCAGCCGGGCCAGTCGCACGTCGGGCCGGCGCACGACATAGCCAGCGCCATCCGGGTACGTGCCGGGAACCTCCGCGTACGCCACCTCCAGCGCGCCCTCCGCGGGCACGCCCGGGATGGACCGGTCGTTGAACTGACCACCGTAGGTCGGCTCGGGGACGCCCCCCGGGACGCGGCGCGACGGCACGCTCAGGCGCACGAGCAGCGGCGCCTCCGTGCCCAGCTCCGCCAGCGGCCGTCCCCGGCCGTCCTTGAAATGACAGCCATTGCACCGGACGGCGTTCGACAGCGGGCCCGCGACCGCCTGGGGTGCCCGGCTCCAGTCCTTCATGAACAGCCGCTTGCCGTCGGCCATCGGCGTCCAGCGGCCCGGGTCCATGTTCGCCAGGGCCCGGCCAAAGGCGTTGTGCGAGGTGTCGTAGACCGTCGTCGCGCCCCCGGAGCGCGCGGCGGGCACCTTCCGCGGGTCCTCCGCCGGGGCCTGGAGGTCCGGCTCCGGAGGAGGCGCCGCGGCCGACAGCAACAGGCCCAGGGCGGCCCCCAGCGACGTCATCCACCAGCGGTTTCGGGAAGAGGGCATGGTTCGCGCGCGGCGGGCACAAGGCCCCCCACGGTGTCACCCTACATGCCGCGTGCCAGAAGCCGGGGCAGCGGTTCCCCGGGCACAATGCCTGTCATGGCGTTCGATGATGCGGTGCGTGTGACATTGAAATCCACAGCCTGCGTCGAAACGTGACTTTCCAGGTTACATGGTCAAAGCTGACCTCAGACGTTCGACCTGGGGGGCAGCCGGGACTCCAGGGCGGCCGCGGCGGGGTCCTCCGCCTCCGCCTCCGCGCTCGCGGCCCGCGACGCATCCTCCAGGAGCGGCGCGATGCCGGGCTGTTTGCGATTGAGCGTCACGTAATCCTGGAGCGCCGCGTCCAGACCCACGTCGCGCTTCGCGCGCTCGGACAGGAACCACTTGTGCTCCAGCACCTGGCAGTAGAGCTCCGCGGTGTCCGCCGCGCGGCCCAGGTCCTTCTGCAGGCGCGACAGCGTGGGGTGGTAGCGCTCGTCCAGCCAGCGGAACGCGGCCACGCTCAGGGGCACGCTTCGGTCCAGCTTGCGCGTCAGCGTGGCCTTCATCTCCTGCATCTCGTTGAGCAGCAGGCTCGCCTGGCGCTCCTCCGCGACGATGCCGGTGAGCGTGTGGAGCTGGTGCCGGTGGTACTCGCGGTCCGTCACGATGGTGCGCATGCGCAGCTGGCTGCCCTGCCCGTTCGCCAGCAGCTCCACCTCGCCCACGGAGAAGCCCAGGTCGTTGAGCGTGCGGATGCGCTCGTGGATTCGGTAGCTCTCGTGCGGCTGGAGGATGAGCTCACGGTTGATTTCAGCCCACAGCCGCTCATAGCGCTGGCGGATGCTGGTGGCGGTCTCCTGCCAGTCCTCCAGCTCCTCGGGCAGCGCCACGCGCGCGGCCAGGTCCGCGAGTCCCCCCGCGACGTTCTCCTCCATGATCTGCAGGTCCATCTCCCGCTGGCCGGAGGAGAGCTGTTCGTGCAGCTCGGACGTCTCCGCGTCCACCGCGTACGCCTGCAATTCGCCCGCGTCGCGGCGAAAGAGCACGTTGGAGAGCGAGCAGTCGCCCCAGAAGAAGCCGCCCAGGTGCAGGCGCACCAGCAGGCCCGCCATCGCGTCCAGCAGCCGCGAACGGTAGCGCTCCAGGCCCTGGTGCATGAACAGCGCGCGGTACGGCAGCGACGAGGCCAGGTATTGCGTGATGAGCACCCCGGGGCGGTCATCCGGCGCGGAGGACTCGCCACCCGCCTCCGTCTGGACCGCCAGCCCCACGGGGACCACCGACGGCAGCCGGCGCTCCTCCAGGCCGCGCAACAGGTCATACTCGCGCTGGGCCACGCGCGCGGGCGTCTCCTTGAAGGCGTAGATGGTGGCGCCGTAGCTGACGAACACCACCACGTGCCGGGACAGACCGCGCGGCACCTCCACCACCCGGGGTGAACGCTCCGGCCACGCCTCCAGGGGCAGCTCCCATGGCAGGTCGAGGAAGTCCGGGTGTCCCTGTCGGATGTGCAGGGAGTGGAGGCGGCGCACGGGGTGGGACATGGCGGCCACAAGCCTACTGTCCTGGGGAGCGCGCTTCACGCGGCGCGGGCGCTGGCCGGGGTGGAACGTTCGCTGTTAGAGCTAGGGACCATGCGTCCCCTCCGCGGCCTCTCCCTGTTCAGCGCGGCCCTGCTGTCGGCTTGCGCGCGCTCCTCGCCCCCGCCCACCGTCTCTCCGCCCGCGCCGGGCACCGTGACGCTCGCCGCGCCCGCGGGTGATGGTTGGTACCGGGGCGCGGTGTTCTATGAAGTCTTCGTCCGCAGCTTCCAGGACTCCAACGGCGACGGCGTGGGCGACCTGCCGGGGCTCATCTCGCGGCTGGACTACCTGAACGACGGCAATCCGGCGACGACGGACGACCTGGGCGTGGACGCGCTGTGGTTGATGCCGGTGTTCGCGTCGCCCAGCTACCACGGCTACGACGTCGTCGATTACGAGCGCATCCAGCCCGCGTACGGCACGCTGGAGGACCTGCAGAAGCTGTGTGACGAAGCGCACCGCCGGGGCATGCGCGTCATCCTGGACTTCGTCATCAATCACAGCAGCTCCGCGCACCCGTGGTTCGTGGAGTCGGCGTCGTCACCGCAGTCGGCGAAGCGGGACTGGTATCAGTGGCGGGCCAACAACCCGGCGTGGAAGCAGCCGTGGGACCCCGCCTTCTCGCAGACGGACACGTGGCACGAGCGCAACGGCGCCTGGTACTACGGCGTGTTCTGGAGCGGGATGCCGGACCTCAACCTCCAGACGGTCGCGGTGCGCGAGGAGGTCAAGCGCCTGGCCACGGTGTGGCTGTCGCGGGGCGTGGACGGCTTCCGGCTGGACGCGGCCCGCTACCTCATCGAGACGGGCGGCGGCGCCGGACAGTCGGACACGGCGGAGACGCACGCGTTCTGGAAGGAGTTCGCCGCGCACGTGCGCTCGGTGAAGCCGGACGCAGTGCTGGTGGGGGAGAACTGGAGCGAGACCCCGTCGGTGGCGAAGTACTACGGCTCCACGGCGCAGGTGCCGGGCGGGGACGAGCTGCCCATCAACTTCAACTTCCCGCTGTCGGAGCGGGTGCTCGCGGGCATCAACGCGGGCAACGCCGGGGGCGTGGCGTCGAAGTTCCTGGAGATGCGCAACAACTACCCGGCCGGGGTGGTGGATGCGCCCTTCCTCACCAACCACGACATGGTGCGCGTGGCGACACAGTTCTCCGGTGACACCTCGAAGCTGGGGCTGGCGGCGGCGGTGCTGCTGACGCTGCCGGGCGCGCCATTCCTCTACTACGGCGAAGAGGTGGGGCTGGGCAACGGCGCGGCCAACAACGACGAGTCCAAGCGCACGCCGATGCCGTGGACGTCCGCGGCGGGCGGAGGCTTCACCACGGGCTCGCCGTGGTACGGCTTCTCCAGCGGGAAGGACACGGCCAACGTGGAGACGCAGAAGGCCGCGCCGGGCTCGCTGTTGTCGCGCTACAAGGCGCTGCTGCGCGCACGGCAGGGTTCGGAGGCGCTGCGCACGGGCGACCTGCGCCTCTTCACACCGACGACAGGCCCGTCCACCACGCTCGCGTTCGTGCGCACGGTGGACGACGAGCGGGTGCTGGTGGTGCACAACTTCTCCAACGCGCAGGTCACGGCAGGGCCTTTCGACGTGGAGGGCACGGCGGTGGAGCCCCTGTTCACGGACACTGGCGTGTCGCCGCCCACGGGGGGCTCGGGGGCCTGGAAGACGACCGTGCCCGCGCGCGGCACCGGCATCTGGCGGGTGCAGTAGGCACGTTCCGTCAGACGACGGGCTGTCGCCAGGAGCGGGAGACATGGCCGTCTCCCGCTTCGGTGAAGCGCCGCGCCAGCTCCGCCGCGCCGCCCCGGCCCTGCTGGAGCATCCACTTCAGCTCCGACGGGAGCAGCGCCTTCACGGTCACCAGCCGCACGTCGCCTCCGGGCACCGGGAAGCGCGCGGGCAGGGAGTCCGTCGCCATGCCCAGCAGCACCGCCGCGCGCCCTTCCTGGGTGAGCAGTGTTTCGGGCAGGTGCGTCCCGGCCACCTCCATGGACAGGGTTCCGCGCTCCAGCGCGCCGCGCAGCTTCTCGTGGCCCGCAAGCTCGTTGCCCACGCGTTCGAGCAACTGCACCAGCCAGCTCTTCTCCAGGTCCGGCAACGCCTCCGGTGTCTCCATGGCGAGCTCGAACCCGAAGCCCGCGGTGGGCCGGTCCAGGATGTCCGCGAAGGGGGCGGACAGGCCGTCCGTCACCACCAGCGTGTTTCCTGAGGGACGGCGGATGACCCGCCACGCCTGGCTTCCCGCGGGCCAGTCACCTCCGAGGACCATGGAGATAACGGACCCCGCCTCCAGCGTGCCCAGCCCACGCCAGAAAGACTCACGGGCAGCTTGCGCCTGATCCCACAGTTCACGGCGCTTCTTCGTCTCCGCGCGCATCACGGGGTCGACGGTGCTGGGACCGGTCACCTCCTTGAACTTCGCACCCGTGATGCCTGCGCGTTCCATCGCCTCCTTGATGTCCTCGGACACAATGAGAGCGACATCCCATTCCGAGGGACGGAACACCTTCGCATCGCCCACCTTCGACGGGTCGATGCGCATCCCGTAGAGCGAAAAAAAGGTTCCAACCTTCTCCGGGAAGCCGTCCTCTTCCTTCCAGTAATTCACCTCCTCCGAGGCTTCGACGTCGACGCAGGCAATCGCGCGGGTGGCATTGAGAATGAAGTACGGACCGGAGTGGGAGTCGACCTCGACAGGAATCAGCTCCACGCCCTCAGGAGCCAGCTCCTTGAAGAGGGACGCCACTCTGGCATGGACGACGGGAGTGCCAAATGCAGCGTGCGAGAAGTCGCGCGCCTTCCCCTCGAGACTCAGAGGAAAGCGGACTTGCCCCGTGAAGTGCGCCAGTGCCCCTCTTGTGAACTGCCAGGGATCATCGAGTTCTCGTCCCTCAGAGTCCAGGGGATGTCCCAGGCACCAGAAGCCTTCAGCTACATCTTCGGCAAGATCAAAGTATCGCACTGCCATGGAGCACCTTCTGCGTCACTCACCGCCCGTAATCAACCGATTCAACTTGGTATTCGGCGCGCGGATCTCCTTGGCGAGCCCCTCCAGTGCCTTCGTCAGCGCCGCCCTACATCGCTCCGTGGAGCTGCAATCTTTCGTCAGCCGATTCAAGGTCCGCAAGACCTCCTCGTGGTACTCCCGAGGGTGAGGCCCTTTGTGCCCTGGAACCCGCACTTTGTTCGCCGGATCATCGAGAGACATGCCTGCCTTGTCGAAGATCTTCTGGAACTGCGGAGACCACGGCCCACCACGGTTCGTAGCGCTCCACCACTTGTTCGAAGCGATGTGGTGCTCATGTCCCTCGCCATCCACACCACTCGCGACAGGAGGGCCCCCTTCTTCCCGCGCCGCCATCGCCATCGCGGTCGGCGCCAGGGCCAGGGTGATGACCCCATCCGTGGCCACCGCCACCGACTCCACCTGCGCCACCGCACCCAACCGCACCCCGGCCTGCTCCGCCGCCACCACCGCGGCCTGTCCTGAGCCCGGCAGCACCGGCACCTTCGAGGCCAGCGTCTGCGCCGTGCTGCCCACCGCCGCCGTGGCCAGCATCACGAAGGCCCGCGCCGCGTTCTCTCCCAGCACCTCCCCGTACTGCTCCCCCGCGTCGCGCACTTCATCGAAGCTCCTCGCCCCCCTCACCTGCTCGGACAGCACCCTCCATCCACGGATGAGGTCCAACACCGTGTCGATGCCCAGGTAGCCAATCAGCACCACCGTCATCACCGCCGCGACCCCCTTCGACACCGGCTCCGGCAATGCCCACAGGCACAGGTACACCGTCCCCGTCGCCACGACGGTGGCGAGCACCGCCTCCCGGTTCGTCATCCCCACCAGCGCCTCGGCCGTCTCCTCCCACACCGAATCCAACGCGATGGCGAACGCCAGCGTGCGCCGGGCGTCCTCATCCAGCGTCGGCCCCAGTTCCAGCAACTGGAGACAGTCACCAGGCGTCTGCTTGCGCTGACACCACCGTCCGTAGGCGCGCGCCAGCTCCGCGTCCGCGCCGTCCTCCTCCCCCAACAGTCGCAAGCGTGGAGGCTCCTCCACGGACACCAATCCCAGGCGCCCCCGGACCCGCGAGTACGCCTTCGAAGAGAAGGAGCCCGCGAACAGCCGGTACGCCTCTTCCCTCGGGCGCACGGACACCGGCGCATCCTCCGCCAGCGTCTTCACCGCCTCCGCGAACGCGTCCTCCTCCAACACCCCCGGAGCGCTCTCCGCCCGTGGCGAGTGGACGACAGCCGCGCCCCGTCCCGTGTCCAGGCGCACGACGCGCGCCGCCGAACACCCCGTGCCCAGCAGCACCAGCACCACCGCGACGGCCCAGCTCCGACACAAGGACATGGACGCATCCTGTGCACGCCAACTGCACGACAGCCACGCCCCTCACGCAGAGAGCAGTAGCGCGTCGGCATGCGTGCATCCGCCCAAACACATCCGACAATACGAGGACGCAGCGCGGGACGTACCGCATCCGACCGCGAACATCAGGGCACGGAACCGCCCGCATCCCCCGTCCCCGCATCCTCCCCCGTCGGAGCCACCTCAAGCACGCCCGCGTCCACGGTCCCCGCATCCGGTTCCGGAATCACCGCCGGAGCCGCCTTACGCCCTGAAGGCACCACCATCGTCCACGCCGGCTTCGCGGCCCCCAGCACCGCCTCCTGCGTTTCACCCGGAGGCACCAGCAGGTCCACCACCGGCGACTGTGAAGGGTCGCCCTTGCGGCCCCCGCCGAAGCGGTCGTTGACCGGCTCGCCCGGCGCGATGCCCATCGCCATCAGCCTCGGGCCCCCTTCGGTGACGCCGCCGAACATCCCGCCCAGCGCCACCCGCCGGTCGATGGACGCCCCCGTCACCGCGACGCCGTAACCCCAGCCCGGCTGCGCGTGCTTGCCCAGGAAGCGGTCCGGTACCTGGAACATCACCGTGCGGCCACTCACCTGGATGACGGTGGGAAAGAACACCTTCGCCTCCAGGTCCTGTTCGGCCGCCGCGTTCAGCTCCGTCTCCACCTTGCCGCCGATGGGGCCCGTCTTCTCCTGGTACTCGCGCAGCGCCGTCTCGCGCCAGTGCTTGCGCAGCATCTCGCGCGCTTCATACGGACGCGGCGTCAGCACCACCACCTTCTCCCAGGCGGAGTCCGGCGCCAGCGTGAGCGCACGCCCCGGCAGCGTGTCCGTGCGGCCGGAGCCCGGCACCCCGTCCGTGTCCAGGTAGAGGTCCACGTTGAACGTGTAGAAGCCGTGCCGCGCCCGGTCCGCCACCGTGGAGCCGCCAATGTCCACCGCCTGCGCGCGCGACGGCTTCGCGATGGGGTGCGCGAACGTCACCTCGAAGCGCGTCGCCTCGCCGTCCGCGAACGCCGCCACCGACACCACGTCCAGGTCGCCCCGCCCCAGGTCGGTCCGGCGCGGATAGACCAGCTCCCCATCACCATGGTCGTCCCCCACCGGGTCCTCCATGCGGAAGAGCAGCGAGTCCTCGTGCGTGCGCGCCCCCGAACACGCGGCCAGGGTGGAGGCGAGCAGGAACGCGGACAGGCCGCGGCGGCGCAGGAGCACGGGACACCTCGAGCACGAAGGGGGAACGACCCTCGGAGGTGTATCGCGCGGTGCCCCAAACGCAAGGAGCCCGGAGTGCCTGTCCTGAAGGCGCCCCGGGCTCCATCGCCTCCCACGGAAAGCCCGTCAGGGCCTCCGGGGAGCGAGCGCGACTAGAACTGCGCCTTCATGAACGCCTTGACGCGCATGTGGTCGAAGTTGCGCTCTTCCAGGCTGTTCCAACCGCCGTTGCGGCCGGTGAAGCCACGCGAGCCCACCGCCACGTTGTGGCCCTTGGCGATGTCCTCATCCGCGTACTGCACCACGTAGCCGTCGCCAAAGTCGGGACGGAAGGTGCCGAACGCGTACTGGCCCTCCAGACCGAACTCCACGCCGGACAGGATGTAGCGCGCCTTCACGAGGACCTGGTTCTTGTTGTGCTTGCCGGACGCCATCTCGTGGTTGCTGTACGCCTGGAACGCCGTGTTGCCGTCCAGCAGGTCCGCGAAGAACTTGGAGTAGCTGGCGGACAGGTACAGGTCGTCCGTGAACTGGTAGCCAGCGCCCGCCGTGAACGTCGTGTAGTCCAGCACCCGGTCGTCGTCCGCGATGTTGTCGAACGGCTTGAACTGGTAGCCCGAGTCACCCTGGCTGTTGGTGATGACGTTCGGGTTGCCATACAGGCCGGAGGTGCTGTTGCCCGGGCTGTACTCGTTGACGAGCGAGTTGTCGCACGCCACCAGGCCGCCGGCGCACGCACCCTGCTGGAACGGCAGGAAGCGCGGGTCGTTCAGGCGCTTGTCGTTCTCATGGATGTACTTGAACTTGCCGAACACATCGATGCCCTTGAGCACGTCCACGACGTACTTGGCGCGCAGCGCGATGAGGTGCGTGCGCTTGTCCTGGAAGGGCTGGTAGGCCGTGCGGTAGTTGTGGCCCACGCCGGAGTCCAGCTCCGTGCCCGGATACTGGCTGTCGCCCAGCGGCTTGTCCGCGCTGCCGTACGCCTGCCAGTTGGTGTTGTAGGTGATGAAGGAATACTCACCCCCGACCTCCAGCGCGCCGTTCGTGTAGACCGGGTTCGCCGTCGCGCCCTTCCAGCCGATCGCCGTCTCCGCGAAGGGCTCGTCGAAGTCCGTGAAGTCGTTGTCCACGTTGATGGTCGCCACCTGCTGCGACTCGCTGGACCAGCCGCCGTAGCCGATGCGCGTGGGGTTGCCGCTGTAGCTGCCGTAGGAGGCGTTGGACGGGCCGGGGAACGCGAAGCTGCCGTCGTGGCCTTCCGTCAGGAGCACGTCGGCTTCACGGCGGCTGGCCATCACCGCCACGTAGTCCGAACCGATGCTGAAGAGCTGGAAGTTCAGCGACAGGCCCACGTCCAGCGGGTCGTTGAGCGACGCGTTCAGCATGTACGTCTGGTCCGTGTGGTGACCGGCCAGCACCGCGCTGTAGCCACCGACGCCAAAGCTCTTCGGCGACAGGATGGGGTCCGCGTTCGAGTACGACGTGTACGCGGCCGCGCGCACGTCCAGCCACGAACCCATGTGCAGGCCGGCCTTCAGGCCGCCCACGCCGTTGCGGTAGCGCGGCGTCAGGTCACGCCCGTCGTCCAGGTTCGTGTCGTCCGCGCGGATCTCCTGGTCGTTCGCGTACTGGAAGATGCCGCCGATGTCGAACAGCTCCGTCGGGGTGTACTTCGCCTGGAAGCCGTACGCCGCGTCACGCGCGTGGAAGGCGCCCGTGCTGAAGTTCGGGCCGGCCCAGAGGCGGGGCAGCGAGATGCGCGCCGCGTCCCAGGTGATCTTCCGGTCCAGGTTGGAGCCCTGCACCATGATGGCCGCCGCGTTGTCGCGGTCGATGTAGCGCACCCGGCCGATGACGAACGGGTCGAACTGGCCCAGGTCCGTCGCGCCGATGAGCGCCGAGTCGATGAGGTAGCCCGGACGCAGCGTCACCGACATGCCGCGCAGCTTGATGTACTGGTTGGAGCGCGGATCGAACTCGCCGCAGTCACCCGCGATGCAGGGCCCCGCCGCGTTGCCGCCGAAGCCGCCGAAGTTCGTCCAGAAGTTCTGGTTGAAGCGGCTGTGGATGCGGCCGTTGACCTCCACCTGCGGGGAGATCTTCGCGTTGAGGAGCAGTTCCAGCTCCGTGCCGATACCGTTGTCGCCGTAGCCCTCACCGGGCACCGTGGAGAAGTTGTAGAGCGCGCCCTGGTCCCGCTGGTTGCCCCAGAGGTACTTGGTATAGGTCGTGCCACCAATGGTGAGCTTGGGGCCGCTGTCCTGCGCCATGACCGCCCCGGGAACCAGGCCGGCCGCCACGGAGAGCACACACGCTCCCCGCACCACATTCGTACGAATCTTCATGATGTTCGGAAAACCCTTCTCGAAAACGTGAGTCTGAGGGGGGTCATCCCCTCTCCCGGGGCGCCGCGGGTTCGCCGCGGCAGCCCTCCCCGTGTTGCATCAAACCTTGAAACAGACTGTTTTTGAACAGTCCGCCAGTTACTTCGTCGGCGTAGCGGTCGTCGGCGCCGGAGTCGGGGCCACGGTCGTTCCAGCCGGAGCGGCCGGCGCGGGCGCGGGCGCCGGGACCGGCGTCGCGGCGGCCGGGGCCTCCGCGGGGG
>NZ_RAWD01000180.1:0-19723 GCF_003612065.1 Corallococcus sp. CA047B | reverse complement strand
CAGCACCCCCGTCCACCACGCCAGCACGCGCCACCGGTGCGCCCGCGGGGCCCGGAACAGCGTCGCCAGGACGGAGTCCCGCCAAAGCCTCGCATCCAGCACGAAGGCGACGTACAGGCTCCACGCACTGTGTTGCCTTCCCGGGGGCGCCTCCGGCACCGCCAGGAAGTCGGGGTCCTTCTGCGCGTGCCCCAGATAGGCGTGATGACGCAGGTGCGCGTTTCGATACAGTTCGAAGTCCTCGAACATCGGAACACCACACACCCACGCCGCGACCCGCTGATTCAACGCCTTTCCCTTCAACATGTTTCCATGCGCCGCGTCGTGCAGGCGGTTTCCCAGGGCACGCTGGCGCGACCCCACGATGAGCAGCGCCACGGGCAACACGAACCATGAGACATGGACACACAATGCCCAGGCGCCGAAGATGAGCGCCCACGTCTCGAGAATCTCCAGCATCGCCCGTCCGGGCCTGGGCACCCCCAGCCCCGTGAGCTGCTCCTCGTGGCCCTGCGCCACCAGGTGCTCCCGCAGCTCGCGGACCTCCCGCCCCCTGGGCGCGACAGGATCCGGGTGAGACGCTGTCCTTTCATGTTGGCGCGGTTCGGTTGTCATGATGGATGCAATTCCTGTCGGCACGCCAAGGCGAGGCCGGCCCCATGGCCACGCCCCCGGTCCAACACCTGCTCAGAAATTGAAGCCCAAGAATTGGGAGGGCTTCGCCACTATCTGGTCATTGCGGGACCGTAACAACGACCTCTGACATGCGGGGGTGGGGGGAACCGCCGACGTCTGTCATTGTCGCCAGGAAATCCAACCCTGGCCGTAGGTCGCAGGAAGGTGGTACGCCTCGGGACCTCATTCTGGAGAATCCCATGCACCTGAGTGTTTCCGAGGAGATGGCCCAGCGATTTCCCGACCTTCGCATCAGCTTCGTGGCGGTGCGGGGCATGGACAACACGGGCAACCCTCCGGAAGGGCTGGAGGCGGAGCTGCGTGCCGCGGAGGCGGATTTTCGCGGCCGGGTGCCCGACCTGGCGGCCCTGGCGGCGGACGCTCGCATCGTCGCCTGGCAGGACGCCTACCAGCGCTTCGGCGTCAACCCGAAGAAGTTCCGCCCCAGCGCGGAGGCGCTGCTGCGCCGGGTGGTGAATGGCCATCCGGTCCCGTGGATCAGCCGGGCCGTCAACGCCTACCTCCTCCAGGAGCTCTTCTTCCTCCTGCCGGTGGGGGGCTATGACCTGGGCCGGCTCCAGGGCGACCTGCGCCTGCGCCTGTCACCGGGCGACGAGCCCTTCACCGGCATTGGCAGCCCGGAGCCTGAAGCGACCAGCCCCGGCGAGGTCGTCTACGCGGACGACGCGCGCGTCCTCACCCGCCGTTGGAACTTCCGCGACTGTGACTTCGCCAAGGTGGAGACGACCTCGCGCGACATCATCCTCTTCGCGGAAGCGCCCTCCTCCGCGGTGAAGACGGAAGACCTGCTGCGGCTGGTGGAACAGATTGGCGGGAAGATCCGCGAGCACTGCGGAGGCACCACCGCCACCGGCCTGCTCGACCTGAAGCAGGGTCGCGAGGTGGAGCTCCCCACGCCGTGACGCCCAGGCCCCGCTCAGCCGAGCGGTGACACGAGCAACAGCGACAGAATCTCCCCCGCCACCGCGCGCTTGCTGCCCTCCAGCACGCGGTCCGGTCCGGTGCGGGAGATGACCGTCACCCGGTTCGTGTCCGTGCCGAACCCCGCGCCGGTCGCGGTGACGTCGTTGGCGACGATGGCGTCCAGGCCCTTGCGCTCCAGCTTCTCGCGCGCGTGCTCCACCACCCGCTCCGTCTCCGCCGCGAAGCCCACCAGCACCGGGCGCTTCGCCTTGCCCGCCACCTTGCGCGACGCCTCCAGCAACACGTCCGGCGTGCGCACCATGCGCAGGGACTCCGGGCCCTCGCCCTTCTTCACCTTCTGCGGGGCCCGCACCTCCGGCCGCCAGTCGCTCACCGCCGCCGTGGCGATGAACGCGTCCGCGGACTCCACGCGCGCCAACACCTCGCGCGCCATGTCCTCCGCGCTCACCACGTCCACCACCTCCAGGCCCGTGCGGTCCACCGGTCCCACCGGCCCCAGCACCACCGTCACCGTCGCGCCCAGCGCCCGTGCCTCGTGTGCCAACGCCATGCCCATCTTCCCGGTGGACGGATTGGAGATGAAGCGCACCGGATCCAGGAACTCGCGCGTGGGGCCCGCGGTCACCAGCACCTGCCTGCCCTGGAGCGGCCCGCCGCCCAGCCGCGCCGCCACCGCCGACACGATGGCGCCCACGTCCGCCAGCCGGCCGGAGCCCACGTCGCCGCACGCCAGCATCCCCGCCCCAGGGCCCACGCCCGTGAAGCGCGGATCCGCCAGCAGCGACGCCACGTTCTCCTGCGTCCGGGCGTTGTCCCACATGGCCACGTTCATCGCGGGCGCCAGCACCACCGGCCCCTTGAAGGCGAGCAGCGACGTCGTCACCGCGTCCCCGCCGAAGCCCGCGCGGATCTTCGCCATCAGGTCCGCCGTCGCGGGCGCCACCACGAACGCATCCCCCCAGCGGGCCAGATCCAGGTGGCCGAAGTTCCCCTCCTGCGCCGGGTCGAAGTAGTCCGTCAGCACCGGGTGCCCGCACAACGCCTGGAAGGTGAGCGGGGTGACGAACTGGCGCGCGGCCTCCGTCATGGCCACCCGCACCTCCGCGCCCGCGCGGCCCAACTCCCGCACCAGCTCACAGGCCTTGTACGCCGCGATGCCGCCGCCCACGCCGACGATGACCCGGCGGCCCTTCAATGCCGATGCGTCCATGCGGCTTCATTACGCGCCGGGGCGCCCCGTCGCAACACGACTACCGCAGGGACACGTCCCCCTGGGAGGGCACGTCCACCGTGCGCACCAGGGGGCCCGCCCCCGGCATCTCCGCGTGGAAGAAGCCCCACACCAGCGTGTACCGCCCCGGCGTCAGGCCCTGCACCACCACCCGCTCGCTCATCGGCTGGTAGACGAGCTGCGCGAAGCGCGAACGCAGCAGCTCCGCGGGCGGGTTGCCCACCTGCCCCACCTCGCCCGGCACCACCCACAGCGCCTTGCCCCGCTCCGGCTGGAGCAGCACCGTCAACGACGCCGTGCCCGGCACCGGCCCCAGGTCCAGCGTCATCTCCGTGCCCGCCACCTGCACCACCACCGCCGGCTCACCCGTGCCACCGCGCCCGCCGCCCACCACGAAGCGATAGCTGCCCGGCGACAGGTCCGTGCTGTAGCGGCCATCCGCGCCGGTGATGAGCGACACCGTCTCGCTGCGGTCCGCGTTGAGCCCCTCCACCTGCGAGCCCGCCGCGGGCCGTCCGTCCGCCAGGTACACCCGACCCGTCAGGCGCGTCGCGGTCTTGAGCGTCAGCTGCACCGGCGTCGTGCTCCCGCGCGGCACCTCCTGCGTGCCACTGAGCTTGCCCTTGCGCGCGGACACCGTGAAGCGCGGCACGAACGGGGGGCTCGACAGCGTGAAGGCGCCATCCGGCCCCGACAGCACCGACCCGTCGCACACGTCGCACGTCACCACCGCGTCCGGCACCGCGCCACCCGACGCATCCCGCACCATGCCGGACACCGCCGGCGCCTTCGTCAACACCACGTCACCCATGTCCGTCGTCTTCGACGGGCGGTCCACCACCTGGGGCTCGTAGCCCGCGGCGTCCACCGCGACGATGAGCCGGTCCCCCGCGGTGGACAGCGGCAGCTCGAAGCGCCCGTCCGGGCTGTTCACGTCGTGGTCGTCCACCCGGAAGCGGCGCACCGGTTGTCCGGCGTCGTCCATCACCCGGCCCCGGAACGTCGTGCGCTTGCGCATCTTCACCTGCACCGGCGGCCCGCCCGGCTTGCCCTGCGTCCGCTCCAGGGGCTCGTAGCCCGCGTGGTGCGCGTCCAGCAGGTAGGTGCGGTCCGGCCGCAGCGCGCGGAACTCGAAGCGCCCGCTGGAGTCCGTCTGCGTCGGCTCCGCCATGCGCGGCATCACGTTCAGGTTCGCCCCCACCACCGGCTGGCCGTCCTCGTCCACCACGTCGCCCGCGAGGGACGCGCCCGGCTCCAGGGTCACCGCCACCTGCTGCGTGGCGCCGTCCTGCACCGTCACCGCGGTGGGCCCCGACGCCACGTACTCCGGATGCGACGCCATCAGCGTGTACGTCCCCGGCGGCAGCCCGCGCATGGGCACCACGCCGTCAGGCCCGGAGGGCCGGTCGCTGCGGAAGATGTTCTCCGGATCCGCCCACATCACCACGTCCGCGCCCTCCACCCGCCGGCCCCCGCTGGACACCGTCACGTCCACACCCGCCTTCGCCTCCAGCGACAGCGTCACGTCCGTCGCGGGCGCCGTCGCCTGCACGCTGCCGCCGCCCCACTCGGAGTGGTGCGCGTGCAGCGTGTAGAGCCCCGGCATGGGCACCTGCGCGGAGAAGCGGCCGTCGTTGTCCGCGTTCGTCGTCTCGCCCGTGGGCTGCACCAGGATGGACACGTTCGACGCGGGCCGGCCGTACTCGTCGATGACCTGCCCGGTGATCAGCGTGGCCTTCGCCAGCTCCAGCTCCAGCGCCGTCTCCCCCTGCGCCACCCGCGCGGGAAGCTGCGCCGTCTTGAAGCCCTCCGCCTGGCCCTCCAGCACGTACTCGCCCGGCGCCAGCGGCCCCAGCTCCGCGAGCGCCCCGGTGGGCACCGCGTCGCGGCGGATGAGGTCCCCCGCCACCGTGCGCAGCAGCAGCTGCGGGTTCGGCACCGGCTGGCCCTCTTCGTCCACCACCGTGACGAGCAGCCGGCCCGCCGCCTCCAGCTCCAGCGTCACCTGCGTCACCCGCTTGGACAGCGTGAGCGTCTGGGGCGCGGATCCAAAGCCCGGCGCCTCCGCCGTCACCACCACCTCGTCCGGGTACAGGCCGTTGAAGCGCACCGGCGCGCCCTGCGCTTCGGTGTGCGCCTCGCGCGTCAGGTGGTCGCCTCTCAGGCGCACCGTCGCCACCGCGGGAGCACCATCGCGCGTGACGCGCACCTCCAGCGTGCGCGACGGCGTCAGCTTCAGGCGCAGGGGCTGGGAGTCCGCCTCCACCTGCTGCGCCACCGCGGGCTGGAAGCCCTCCGCGTCCGCGAGCACGTAGAAGGGCCCCTCGCCCAGGCCCGTCAGCAGGAACGCGCCGCCCGCGCCCGCCACCACCTCGAAGGGCAGCGGCACCTTGCGCGACACCGCGCGCACGCGCGCCCCGGGCCTCGGCTGGCCGGAGTCGTCCACCACCGTGCCGGAGATGCTCCGCAGGGCCGGCAGGTACAGATCCACCGGCTCGCCCGGCGCCGCCCGGTTCCTGAGCGCCACGCCCAGCCCCTCCGCGCGCGCCCAGACGGAGAAGGACACGCCCACCAAGTGCTCGAAGCGGAACTTGCCCTGCGCGTCCGTGCGCACCGTGGCGCGCGGCGTGAGGAAGCCCTGCTGCTGTTCGAAGAAGGCCCGCGTGTGCAGCGCCGTCTCATGCGCGGTGCAGGCCAGCAGCGCCAGGCCACACTCGTCGCACCGAACGTCCGCCACCGTCCGCTCCGCCGACGCCGCGAGCGACACCTCCGCGTCCGCCACCGGCCTGCCGCCACCGTCCAGCACGCGCCCGGTGAGCGTCAGCCCCTCCTGCGCGCCCGACGACACCGCCACCGCCTTGAACGCGGGCAGCCCCTGGCGCATCGAGCTGGCGGAGACCGGCGAAGCGGGGCGCACGGCCGGAGCCCCCCACCGGGGTCCCAGCACGACCGCGGCGAGCGCCACCAGCACGGCGGCCACCCCGATGAAGACCCATTTGCGCATGCGTACGCGACCGGGAACCTAACCCACGGCCGGCCCCCCAACGACGGTTTCCCCCGGGAAATTCCGGAGCGTCCTGTCCAGGACGTCCCAGCCCCCGGGAGCGTTCCCGCGTCAGTCTTCCGCGAACGGCTGGATGGCCTGCGCCACGGCCAGTTCCTGCCGCGCCTCGCTCAACTCGGAGTTGGTCGCGCGCAGCCGGTCGCTCAGCACCTGCACGAAGCTCCAGAGCATCTTCACCGCGAGGATGGCCTCGCGCTTCATCAGGCCCATCAGGTCCGAGCGGGCAATCACCATCGTCCGCGTGGGCTCCGTGGCGCGCACCGTGGCGGACCTGGGCGCGTTGTCGATGAGGCCCATCTCCCCGAAGTGGCCGCCCGAGCGCAGCTCCGCGATCTCCACGCCGTTCTTCTCGATGGCCACCCGGCCCCGGATGACGACGAAGAGCTCCTCGCCCGGCTGCCCCTCCACGACGATCTCCCGACCCGCCGGGTAGGTCCGCGTGGTGGCGATGGACAGCACCGCCGTCTGCTCCTTGTACGTGAGGTGGCGGAAGAGCGGGATCTTCCGCAGCGCCTCCATGCGCGACTGCGCCTCGCTCGTCTCCTCGCTGGCCAGGGCCGCGCTGTCGCCGGCGACCTTCACCACCACCGCGGTGATGTTGTCCTTGCCGCCGCGCTCGTTGGCCAGCTCCACCAGCTTGCGCGGCATGTCGCCGGGCTGGAGGTTCGCCACCAGCGGGAGCAGCTCCTCATCCTCCATGTAGCCGTGCAGACCGTCCGAGCAGAGCAGGAACACGTCGCCGGGCATCAGGTCCACGATGAGCGTGTCGACCTGGACCGACTCCTGGATGCCCACCGCGCGGGTGATGACGTTGCGGTACTGCGACGTGGCCGCCTGCTCCTTGGTGATGGTGCCGGCCTTCAGCTGCGCGGCGACCAGCGTGTGATCCTCCGTGAGCCGGTGGCACTGGCTGTGGCGCACCAGGTACACGCGGCTGTCGCCCACGTGGCCGATGACGCCCTTGTTGCCCCCCACCGCCAGGCACACGAACGTCGTGCCCATGCCGCGCTTGGACGCGTCCGTCATGGCCGCGCGGTAGATGTCCGCGCAGGCGCGCTGCACGGCCACTTCCACCAGCGCCGCCGCCGCGGAACGGCTGTCCGCCGTGGGGTTGTTGGCCAGGTCCTTCAGCAGGTGCCGGTTGGCCGCGATGTGCTGCTTGACGACCTCCGTGGCCCGCGCGCTGGCGACCTCACCCGCGGCGTGTCCGCCCATGCCATCGGCGACCATGAACAGGCCGAGCGACGCGTCCACCATCATCGCGTCTTCGTTGTGCTGCCGTTTCCGGCCTACATCGGTCAGCCCGAAGGCTTCTGTGGTCAAGGCCACCGCGAACGCTCCCATCCATGCCTAGAGGGTGACTTCGCACGTTACGCAGGCCGCCGAAGACGTGGCAAGGCTTCAGGACTGCAGGCGCTTCGCCAACAGCCGCACGAAACCCCCGGCCGTGTAGAAGCTGACCTCCACCTGCCCGAAGCGCAGCCGCATCCCGTCCACCACCAACGTCGGTTTGCGAGCCAACAGCCGCTCCCCCACGACGTACGAGCCGTTCTTCGAGCCCGCATCCGTCAGCAGGAACCCCGCATCCCCCGTGTCCCGTGTAAACCACGCGTGAAATCGGGACACACTGCCGTCATCGAGCACGACGTCGTTGTTGCCGGTGCGCCCCACGGTGATGCCCCGGCCGAACGCGTTGCCGGTGGACTTGAGCAGCGGGAAGACGATGGGTTCGTCCTGCCCGAGCGTCGGCGGCCCCGCGTTGGTCACCGTCCGCAGCGGGTAGTCCTCCACGTCGGACGGGGTCACCGTGCCCAGGGCGGGCATGAAGAGCAGGAGGCCCGGGGGAAGGCCCCGCTCGAATTCATCGCGGTTGCGCAGGTAGCGCGTGACGTGGGCACTGAGCAGCTCGACCATGACGTGGGTGGCGGCGCACGGGCGCCCGCACCGGGAGGCCGTTCCGCTCTCATGCCGGCAGTGTACCGCGCCTTTACCGCCAATCCGCGAAAAATCCGAGGCTCACGCCACCCACGAAGTCACGGGCGAAGCTGCGGTTCTTGAGGCCGAACGGCTCCGCGTACCCCAGGGCGAGCCCCACGCCCACGTCACTCAACTGGTAGCCAATCTGGATGCGGCCCTGGACGGCGCCAGCGACGCGCCGGTCCGGAGGCTGGGTGCCGAAGTGGGCGCCGTAGAAGACGGGGCCGCCCGTCACCTGGAAGCCCCAGTGCGCCTGGCCCGGCAGGTGGTTGCGGTAGCCGATGCCCACCTGCGCGGTGTGCTCGTAATAGGAGTTCACCGGGAGGATGAACCCCTCCAGCGCCGTGTCGGGCAGGGACGCCGCCCACCCCACCCCACCCTCCAGGATGACGGCCCACGCGTCCTTGCGCTCCTGGAAGAAGGTGAACTCCCACTGCAGGTGCAGGTGCGGGATGACGGCGCCGTTGCTCAGCTGCGTGCCCAGGAAGACGCCCCGGGGCAGCCACGCCGGCGTGGGGGACCGGTGGTACAGCTCGTCCGGCTTGCGCGACTGCGCGTGCGCGGTGGAAACCAGGGCAAGCGAAATAACCAGCAATACACGGACGTTGCGGAGCATGGGGTCTCTTTCCCCCATGGCAGCGCGCACTTGTCAACGAAGTGTTCCGTTCGCTATGACACGTCGCGCCCTCCGGACGGGTGATGCGTCGGCCCCTGCCGACGTTCGTCGCGGGAGAGGCCATTGGGAGCACGACACCGCATGCCTGTCGTCACGGTCCGGGCCGGAAGCAAAGCAGGTCCGGCGCAGCTCGACGCCCTGGTTCGCAAGGTCACCCAGAAGACGTCGGGTCTGCTGGAGGAGAATGACCGCGTGCTGGTGGTCTACAGCGAGGGGCACGCCAGCCTCTACTACGAGGGTGCGCCCCCCTCGCGCGTCGTCACGCCGCGCCCCGTCTGAGGGCCCGTCGCGTCACCCGCTTCACTCGTCGGAGCCCAACCTGCGGGCCCGCCGGAAGAGCTCCGGTGGGTCGCGGTCCACGGCGGCGATGAGGCTTGGTCCCAGCAGCTCGTAGGTCTCCGTCTCGATGGGCCCCCGGCCCGGCGCTTCCAGGCCGTCGAAGTTGCCCACGCGGTAGCGCGCGGCGAAGACGAAGTGGAAGTCCGGTGGCGCGAAGAGGTGCTCCGGGTCCCCCGCCGGGTGGATGTCCATGGCCCAGCGCGCTTCGAAGGACGGGGGATGGATGCCCCGCTCCACCTGCTCCATGTGCTCGCGCGTGTAGAGGCCGGTCCACTCCTGGAGCGTCGCGCCCACCTCGAAGGGGACGTGCGGGTGGAAGCGGTAGCAGGGGTGCTGCGGCTCCAACGCGTAGAGCCAGCCCCCCGGCGGCGTGAGTTCGCGGAAGACGGCGAGCATCTTCTCCGACAGTTCGCGGTAGAGCAGCAGCCGCGCGTCGTGCTCCAGGCGGAAGAAGGCATCCTCGACGACGAAGCGCACGCTGCCCAGCTCCGGTGAGGGCCAGGGATGGTCCAATGCGTGACGTTCCGCATCGCCCGAAAGCGGCATCCAGGCTTCACGTTCAGGATTGAGTTTGAACACGGCGCCCCCCCGGCGTCACGAAGTCCCGGATATCGCGCGCATCCCGGGTCTCCTGCAAGCACCCCACAGGGCGGACCAGGACGTGTGCATGGCATCCGACGCCCACCGGGACGCGGGGAGGAGACAGACGACAGCGGAGCGGCGAAAGGTGTCGCGCGGTGGACGCCCAATGGGAAGGGAGGTGCGGCGGGTCCAGGTGGACCGCGCGCCTGTCATTGCGCGCATTCATCCGACAAGGCAGACACACCCCGGAGCTTTTTCACACTCGAGACACACGTTCAGGGCACCGGGACCTGAGTGCCCTCGAACGCATAGGCGAAGGTTCCCAGCCGGGTGCCCCGGGCATCCGCGAAGTCCGGGGACGAGCCCTGCCAGACATCGCCCGAATAGGAGAGCTTCAGACGTCCGCTCTCGATGCGGCCCGAGCCGAGCCGGAACTCCAACCACACGTTCTCCCCCAGCTCCTCCGGCGCGTAGCACACGAGGGCCTGATCAGGGCGCACGTCCCGCAGCTCCTCGTACGCGACGAGCTGGCCATTCGCGTCAGGCTCGCGGAGGTCCGCGACGTACCTGGCGGACACGGTGCACCGGGTAGCGTTCTGGATGAGGACCGCCTGCCCTTCTTCGTAGACGTTGAAGGCGACACGCATCGGCCCTTCCATGTGCCGCGGCCCGGAGGGGAGCTGGAAGACCATCGCGTAGCTCCCTTCGTACCGGCGACCCATGAAGTCCGGGCCACACGCGGTCAGCGCCACCGCCACCAGCAAGAGGCGCGTCATCCACGGCAGGGGGCGTCGGACTTCGGGTGGTGCGTGCGGCATGGCGTCCTTCCTGGGGATGGATTGCGTCTGGGTTCAAGAAGGGTCTTCCCAGAATCAGCCGTCAAAAGAAAGCAGGGACGGTGAAGTCCAGACGCTGACCGGTGTGGGGATGCATGAAGACAAGCGCCTCTGAATGGAGCATCAACCGCGTGTCCTCGCGGCCGAAGCGTGCGTCTCCGACGATGGGCGTCCCCAATCCCAGACGGTGCGCGGCATGGATGCGCGTCTGGAACGGATGCCGGGTCACCGGAACCCACGCCACCCGCGTCCTTCCATCACCTCGCTCCAGGACCTTCCACGCGCTCACCGCCCGCTTGCCGTGAACCCGGTCGACGCAGTCCTCCAACGGAGCGTGGGATGTTCCGCGCAGGGGCAGCTCGATGAGGCCGGACTCCCCCATCACGGCCCCTTCGACCCACGAAACCTGACGGTGCTCCGCCTCGCGGCGCGCGAACTGTCGCAGGAGCGCGGCCCGGGTCACTTCGTCCCGTGCCATCACCAGGAGGCCGGAGACCTTTCGCTCCAGGTCCTGGAGGACGTCCGCACCGCTCAGGGTCGGGAAGCGCGGCTGGAGCCGGACGAGCACCGAGTCGCGCGCGGGTGCATGGCGCTCGGGCACGGTGGGCAGGCCCACGGGCTTGTCGACCACGAGGAGCCACGGGTCCTCATGCAGGATGCGAGGGTCTTCGATGATGGCGGCCATCCGGGGCGCGGGCTCCACCGCCATTCCTTGCATCATGTACGGCAGGACGACGCCGCATTTGCTGTCACACGCGGGGTAGTAGGCACCGGACTCGCGACGACCGTCGAGCGGCGGCGCGCCCCACCAGAACTCCGCCAGGGCCAGGGGCTTCAGGTGGTGGCGAAAGGCATGCGCCAGCAGCTTGGGTGCCGCGCAGTCCCCGGCCCCGCCTGGGGGTGGCCGGGGCGCGAAGAGGACCGCCACTGTCTGGCTTTCACCCCGGGCATTCGGAATCACATAACTGAGCGCCATCTGCCGCCAGAGCGCCCGGGAGCGTTCGGCGCGCTGGTGTTCCACCTCGGCCAGCGCCGCGAGCCTCCCTTCCGTGGGCTCCGCCTGCGCGTCGCGGAGCAACGTCGCATGCCGCTGTCCCAGCGCGGCCAGCTCCGCCTCTCCCGCAGGCCAGAAGGCTTCGCGCGCGACCGGGTCGAACAGCGGCGGAACGAAGCCCTCCACGTTCCAGGCGCCCCCCAGCATTCCGGAGAACGCGCTCAGGAAGCCCACGCGTCCGCCCGGCTCCGCGACGACCAGCACCCCGAACATCTTCCCGCCGCCGGGCTGCTCCAATGCCTCCCACCGCTCGCGTCGCAGCCGCTGCTGGAGCGCCTCCGCCGCCTTGCGCGCCAGGGGGCCCGGCGGCCCTGGGGCGAAGGGGCTCGCCAGTCGCGGGGGCACGTCTCCGGCAGAGGGAGGCCCGTCGAAGAAGGTCATGAAGGAGGAGGCCCGCACCACGCGCACCGGAGTATCAGCCTTCCGCGCGTGGTGCGGAGGGAAGCTCCAGCACCACCCGGGCGCCCTGGCCCCATGCCGGGTCCACGTAGGCCTGGCCGCCATGACGCCGCGCGACCTCCCGGACGATGGCCAGCCCCAGCCCCGCGCCGGGCCGGCCCTCCGCGCCCGCCACCCGATGGAACGGTGCGAACACCGCCTCGCGCTCCGAAACCGGAATGCCCAGGCCTGCATCCGTGACCGCCACCCGGTAGCGCTCCCCCTCCAATGACAGCCGCACGTGGATCTCTCCACCCTCGGGCGAGAACTTGAGGGCATTGCTCAGCAGGTTGTCCACCGCCTGCCGCAAACTTCCCGCGTCGAACCAGGCCTCCGCCAACGCCGGGGCCTCCAGGTGGACGAGCATCCCGCGCCGTTCGGCTTCCGCGCGGGCACCCTCCACCGCCTGGGACACCACCTCCCGCAGGTCGCCCTTCTTCCGGTCCCACGAGCCCCGCCCCGCCGAGGCCATGTCCAGCAGCGTGTCCGCCAGCACCGCCAGCCGGTCCACCTCCGCGCGCGCATCCCGGAGCGAGGCGCGCAGCTCGTCGGGACTCCGCTCGCGCCGCAGCGCCAGGTCCATGCTGGTGCGCATGAGGGCCAGCGGCGTGCGCAGCTCGTGCGCCGCGTCCGCGACCAGCCGCTCCTGGGCCTCGCGCGCACCGCGCACCCGCGCCGTGGCCTCCGCGAGCGCCGCGCTGAGCTGGCCGATTTCATCCTTCCCCGCGTCCACCTCCATGGGGGACGCGAGGTCGCCTTCGCGAAGCTTCCCCAGGTTCAGGGTGATGGCCTCCAGACGCCGCGCCATCCGTCGCGCCAGGGTCGTCTGCACGCCCAGCAGCACCACCCCCATCACCGCCGCCATCGAGAACGCCAGACGGAAATACGAGTCCACCGAGCGGTCCACCTGCCCCAGCGACGCCAGCAGCCGCAGCCCGTACCGCTCCCCATGCGGCGAGCGCACGTTCACCATCACCTCGCGCCAGCGGTTGCCGTCGGCGGACACCTCCGTGACGAGGACCGGCTCTCCGTCGCGGCTGTCGGGCACCCGGGGCGGCTCCTCGGGAGCGCCTTCGGGCACCGGCGGATAGCGCATCACCAGTTGCCCGTCGGCTTGATACAGATAGCCCTGCGGCGCGAAGGGCCGCACCTGCTCCACCAGCGGCGAGACGGCCATGTGCAGGTGCACCTTCTGCCCGGGCCCGTCGAAGAGGCTCACGCTCTCCACCGCCGCCTGGGCCAGCAGCGCGCGATCCAACGCGCGCTCCAGGTCCACGCGGAAGAGCTGTCCCGCCACGACCAGGGCACCCAGCGCGGCCAGCGCGGGCACCAGCGCCCCGTGCAACCACAGACGCCTCGTCAGCTTCACTCCGCGCGCCCTCCCGGCGAGGCCACCATCAGCTTGTAGCCCACGCCGCGCACGGAGCGCAGGGTCACGTTCGTGGCCTCCAGCCGCTCCAGCTTCGTGCGCAGGTAGCCCACGTACACGTCCAGCACGTTGGCGCTGCCGTGGAAGTCCGGCCCCCACGTCTGTTCCATCAACCGCGCGCGCGTCCGCGCCTCCCCGGGGTGGCGGGCCAGCGCGCTGAAGAGCGCGAACTCCCGCGCGGTGAGCGACTCCTCCCGCGAACCGATGCGCAGCACCCGTCGCCCCGGATCCAGCACCAGCTCACCCAGCCGCACCACGCCGTCCTTCGCCTCGCCCCGGCGCCGCAGGACCTCCAGGCGGGCCAGCAATTCCTCGAAGTCGAAGGGCTTCACCAAGTAGTCGTCCGCGCCCGAGCGCAGCCCCAGCACCTTGTCCGCCGTGGTGCCCCGCGCCGTCAGCATCAGCACCGGGGTGCGCACGCCCGCGTCCCGCCAGCCCCGGAGCAACGTCATGCCTTCCATGTCCGGCAGCGACCAGTCGAGGACGATGACCTCGTAGTCCTCGGGAGCCCCCACCGCCAGGGCCTCGCTGCCGCGCGCGCAGACGTCCAGCGTGTGGCCCTCCTCCTCCAGTCCGCGCCGGAGCAGCGCCACCATCTTCGCTTCGTCCTCGACGAGCAGGAGCCTCATCCGCCGCACCGCCTCCTCGAACCGTGCCATGGGGATCCGCGGCGCGTGGAGTGTTTCACGGCGCACCGCGCCATGGCCAGCGCATCGCCCCTCGTGCGACGGCCCGGACAGGCCGTCGCGTCGCACGTTCGTCGAAGACGGCGGGGACGAAGGCGTGCAACGTGCGAACTCCCTTCATTCGCAAGGAGCAGCCCGGATGGCGTCTTCCCCTTCCACGCGTGTCCACGCCGAAGCCGTCGACTACACCGACGGTGAGACCGTCTGCGAGGGCTACGTCGCCCATGAGGCGTCGCATGAAGCCAGACGGCCCTGCGTCCTGATTGCCCATGCCTGGGACGGGCAGAACATGTTCATGCGCGCCATGGCGGAGCGGTACGCGGAAGAAGGCTACGTCGGGTTCGCGCTCGACGTGTATGGCAAGGGCGTCCGTGGCGAGGTGACGGGGGACAACTCGCACCTCATGGGGCCCTTCATCGAGGACCGGGCCCTCTTGCGCCGCCGCATGCTCGCGGGCCTGGAGGCCGCGAGGCGCCACCCCCGGGTGGATCCCCAGCGCATCGCGGTGCTCGGCTATTGCTTCGGAGGACTCTGCGCGCTCGACCTGGCACGCAGCGCGCCGGAGGGCCTGAAGGGCGCGGTGAGCATCCATGGGGTGCTCCAGGCTCCGGGGCTCGGGCCCCAGCCGCCCATCACCGCGAGCGTCCTGCTGCTGCACGGCTGGGAGGATCCGGTCGCGCGGCCCGACGCCGTGCTGGCCATCGCCCGCGAGCTGACCCAAGCGGGCGCGGACTGGCAGCTCCAGGCCTACGGCCATGCGATGCACGCCTTCACCTTCGAGGGCGCGAACAACCCGCAGGCGGGCATCCTCTACCACCCCGTCGCGGCCCGGCGCGCGGAGGCCGCGCTGCGGGACTTCCTGGCGCAGGTCCTGGGCAACGTCACCCCGCGCACGTGACGTCGCCACCACGGTCCGCGCACGGAGGCGGAAGTCGTGGGCCTGAGGCAAGCTGGGCACCCGGGGCCGAGCCCAGGCTCCAGGATGACGGGTCCCCTGCCCGGCGTTCAGCCCCAGGAAACGGGAGGTCCTTCGTGACGGTCGACGTGGTGCAGACGCTTTCGAGGGTGTTGCCGGCGGAGTCGCTCGTCACCGACCCGGACGTGCTCGAGGCGCACCGGAACGACCAGGCGGAGTGGGCGCCGTCGGGGATGCCCTCCGTGCTCGTGCGGCCCGCCTCCACCTCCCAGGTCCAGACCGTGCTCAACGTGGCGCGGACGCTCCGGGTGCCGGTGGTGGCCCGGGGCGCGGGCTCCGGGCTGTCGGGCGGCGCGAACGCCAGCGCGGGCTGCATCGTCCTCTCCCTCCTGCGGATGAACCGGGTGCTGGAAGTGGACCGGCGCGGCATGCTGGCCGTCGTCCAGCCCGGCGCGCTCAATGCCGCGGTGAAGGCCGCCGCCGCGGAACAGGGGCTCTGGTACGCGCCGGATCCCGCGAGCTGGGAGTTCTCCACCATTGGCGGCAACCTCGCGACCAACGCGGGTGGCCTGTGCTGCGTGAAGTACGGCGTGACGGGGGACGCGGTGCTGGGGCTGGAGGTGGTGCTCGCGGATAGCTCCGTCGTGCGCACCGGCGGACGCACGGTGAAGAACGTGGCGGGGTACGATCTCACGCGGCTCTTCGTCGGCTCGGAAGGCACGCTGGGCATCATCACGGAAGCCACGCTGCGCCTGCGTCCCCGGCCGCCGAAGGCGACCACGCTGCTGGCCACCTTCCCCACGCTCGTGGGGGCGGGCACGGCCGTCTCCGACATCATGGGGACGACCCGACCGTCGCTGCTGGAGTTGATGGACCGCACCACCGTGCGCGCCGTCGAGTCCTGGAAGCCCATGGGCCTGGACGTCACGGCCGCGGCCCTGTTGCTGGCCCGCTCCGACGCGGGAGGCGCGCAGGGTGAGGAGGAGATCGGCCTGATGGCGGCGGCCTGCGAGCGGGCCGGGGCCACCTTCGTGATGAACACCACCGACGAGGCCGAGGGCGAGCTGCTCATGGGCGCGCGGCGCTTCGCCTTTCCGGCGCTGGAGCAGCAGGGCGCGACGCTGCTGGACGACGTGGGCGTGCCCATCTCCCGCATCCCGGAGCTGCTCGCGGCGGTGGAGCGCATCGCGGATCAGCGCGGGGTCCTCATCGGGACGTTCGGCCACGCGGGCGACGGGAACATGCACCCCACCGTCGTCTTCGACCGGAACGACCTGGACGCGATGACGCGGGCGAAGCAGGCGTTCGACGACATCCTGCACGCGGCCCTGGACCTGGGGGGCACCATCACCGGTGAGCACGGCGTGGGTTCACTCAAGCGCGGGTTCCTGCCCGCCCAGCTGGGTTCGGAGACCCTTCACCTGCACCGCACCCTCAAGGGAGCGCTCGATCCGCTGGGAATCCTCAACCCGGGCAAGCTGCTCTGAGCGGTGAATCCCGCTGTGATTCCAGCAGGTTGAGGGCGGGCAGCGGAAAAATAAAGGACGTGTCGATCTCCCGGACGCAGGTTCGTCGTGTGGATGAAGGCGACGTTCCACCCTCTTCCGAAGGAAACGCACCATGGCCACCAAGATCTTCGTCAACCTGCCCGTCCAGTCGCTCGACCGCGCGGTCGGTTTCTTCACGAAGCTGGGCTACACGTTCAACCCCCAGTTCACCGACGCCAACGCCACCTGCATGATCATCTCCGAGGACATCTACGCGATGTTGCTCGTGAGGGACTTCTTCAAGACCTTCACCACGAAGGAGGTCGCGGACGCGACGAAGGTGACCGAGGCCATCATCGCCCTCACCGCGGAGAGCCGGGCCGCCGTCGATGCGCTCATGGAGAAGGCCCTGGCGGCGGGCGCCAAGGAGCTGAAGAGCATGGACCAGGGCTTCATGTACCAGCGCAGCTACCAGGACCTGGACGGCCACCAGTGGGAGCTCTTCTGGATGGATCCCGCCGCCATCAAGTAGGCCCTGCCGTTGAGTCAGAGCGAGCGCTTCATGCCTTCATGGCTCGCCTCGAAGCCCAGCCGCGCATAGAAGCGATGGGCCTCGAGGCGGCGCTTGTCGGTGGTGAGCTGCATCAGGCCACAGCCGCGAGCCCGGGCGCGCTCCACCGCGTCCTGCATCAACCGCTCCCCGATGCGCTGTCCCCGCAGGTCCGAGCGCACGCGCACGGCCTCCACCAGCGCCCGCCGCATCCCGCCCCGGCTCAGGCCCGGGATGTACGTGAGCTGGAGGGTGGCGATGACTTCACCCTCGCGCACGCCGACGATGAGCTCGTTGTTCGGGTCGGCGGTGATGTCGTCGAAGGCCGCGCGCACCGCGTGCACGGGCTCCTCGAAGTAGCCCGTGCGCGAGCGGGCGATGGCGTCATCCGCGAGCAGCGCGAGGATGACGGGCAGGTCTGCATCCGTGGCGAGGCGGAAGGTGATGGGGACCATGGTCCCCGAGCCTGCCCTAGCGCGTCTTGTCCTGGTAGAGCTTCACCAGCGCGTTGATGCGCCGGCCGCTGGGGTCCTCCTGTCGAGGGTCGGCGATGACGAGCACCCACTTGCCGGAGACCACCGCGGAGCCCACGGCGTCACCGACGAGCGACCACGCGGCGGCCTGGGCCTGGTCGGCCTTCGCCGCGCTGTCGAAGGAGCACAGCGTGGCTTCCAGGCCGCTCACCTTGCCGGCCTTGCATTTGCCGCCCGGCAACTTCTCCCCGACGTCGGTGAAGCCGGAAGGGGCCTCGCCCTCCGCCTTCCACGCATCGAGGATGTCGTCGGCATCGCGGGAGCAGCCCGCGAGCACCAGGGCCATCAGCGGAAGGAGCGTGCGCCGCATGGTCAGTCCCGCCCCTTGGACTTCTTGTGCTTGTCGTGTTTGCCGTGGTGCTTGCCGTGGTCGTGGTGGTCGTCGTGATGCTCGTGCACGACGCGCTCCTCCCGGATGATGACCACCTCCCGCGCGGGCGGGGGCGGGCGCGGGTACGGCTCGCCGACGCGAACCTCGACCCGGGGCACGGGGAGGTTCAATCCCACCTGGATGATGGGGCCGTGGTACTGCGGCGGCGGGGCCACCGTCACCACCGGACGCGGGCTCTCCCAGCCCCGGTAGACCGTGTTGACGCGTCCCCGCCTCGGGCTGTCGCGCCTGTATTCGTCGGGGTAGTCGCCCGCGTAGTAGTGGACGTCCTCGCGGTCCACGAACTCCTGGCGCGGCGGTGGCGCATAGGCGTGGTAGTGCGGCCCGTCGTGGTAGCAGTACTCCACCACGTCCACGTCGACCTGGATGTACACGTTGAGCACCACCGGGTGGTGCCCGTAGTAGGCGTGCCGGGGACCCTCGTAGCCGAAGGGCGTGGGGTCTCCGATGAAGACGTGGACGTCGTCACGCGTGCGGTAGAGCGTCTCGCCGTACAGCGGCGCGGCGGTGTGCACGTGCATCGTCTCGATGTGGCACAGGCCGTCCGCGGGCTTGCCGGTGCGCGGATGCATGCCCGCGTGCTTCCACGGCTTCGCCTCCGCGACACTTCCGGTGACGAGCAGCAGGACGGCGCCAAGGCCGGCCAGGGGCAGTCGTGACATGGGGGAAATCCTTCCTGAAAAGCAGGCTTCCCCCCTCTGACCCGGGCCAGCTCACTCCGGCCACATCCCGGGGGACGATTTCTGGCGCCGTCGGCGCGGCGGCCGCGAACCCGCCCCGGGACGCCCCCTTCAGGCCCCACATTCCAGCCACCTTGTTATCGTGCGCGCGCCATGAACGAGCCCACCTCCGCCTCGGACCCACGCATCGGCTCGGTGTTGCAGGGGCGCTACCGCATCATCGAGCGACTCGCGGCGGGGGGCATGGGCATTGTCTACCGGGGCGAGCGGCTGGAGGTGGGCAAGTCCGTCGCCATCAAGTTCCTCCACGCCTGGGCGGCGCGGGAGGAGGACTTCCGCAAGCGCTTCCAGGTGGAGGCGCGCGCGATGAGCCGCCTCACCCATCCGTGCTGCGTGTCGGTGATGGACTTCGGCGTGGATCAGGAGTCGCCGTACATGGTGATGGACTTCGTCACCGGAGACACGCTGCGGGGGCTGCTGCGCGAGGGCCCGCTGCCGTTGCCCCGGGCCCTGGGCGCCCTGCGGCAGGTGCTCGCCGGCCTGGCCCACGCACATGAGCAGGGCATCATCCACCGGGACATCAAGCCCGAGAACATCATCGTCACGCACGCGGTCGGGCTCGGGGAGCAGGTGCGCATCCTCGACTTCGGGCTCGCGAAGCTGCGCGACGAGGTGACGGGCATCACCTCCGGGATGATGCTCGGGACGCCGGCCTACATGGCTCCGGAGCAGATCCATGGCGAGCCGGTGGGTCCTCCCACGGACCTCTACGCAGCGGGCGTGCTGCTCTTCGAGTTGCTCACGGGCAAGAAGCCCTTCTCCGCGACGGGCAACGCGGAGCTCTTGCGCATGCACCGCGAGGTGACGCCGCCGCTGCTGCGCGCCGTGGCCCCCGAAGCCGGCTTCCGCGCGGAACTCGAAGCGGCGCTCGCGAAGGCGATGGCGAAGTCACCGACGGAGCGCTTCCAATCCGCCACGGAGTTCCTGGCCGCGCTCGACGGGGCCGGGCCGGGGCCGGCGATGACCTACGAGGCGCCTTCGGCCGGCGACACACCGACGCTGCCCCTCCCGGCTGCCCACACGCCGGCACGTCCCAGCCAGGAAGCGCTCGCGACCCGGAACGGCCGGGCACGCCCCCGCGTGACGCCGACGGACCTTCCGGCCGAAGCCCCTGCTCCCTCCGTCCATGTCCCATCCCCCGTCTCCCGGGGTCGCTCGCGAAGGACGCTGATGG